>JACPDY010000014.1 GCA_016183775.1 Bacteroidota bacterium | reverse complement strand
CCTTATGGACATCTATACCGCAACCGGTTGTTACAACCTGTTTGAATTTTATTTCTTGCATTACGTTTCATGTTTTGCACGAAGTTAAATATTCATCCTCGGTTGGTGTGCTTCATTCTAGCTCATGACCATTTCATGATTATAAGGAAATTTTCTCAGAAACGCCTGTACTTGTTTTGGTGTCCTGTACTTCCTGGCGAGAGCCGCGAATTGCTTCCGGGCTTTATCTGGTTTCATTTCTCATGTTGTTGGCTGACTGACTGTTTCAAATTGCAGGGAAGCAATAGCGGCAACCTAGCCTTGCCCGTTCAGACAGCATCAACAGGCAGACTCATTTACTCTTCTTCCTTATCTCTGCAGCAAGCTCCAACTGCTTATACCATTGCTTATCGTATTTGCGGATAAGCGGTTCTTTTAAAAACCTGTATACGCTAACATTCAACTTCGTTCCGCATGAACAGGCCGGGGTACAAATGTTCCAACGATGGTATTCCACCCTCTCCACTCCCTTTTTTTGCGTGATACGAATGGGGTACAAGTGGCACGAGATGGGCTTTTTGAATTTCACTTTACCTTCATAATACGCCTTTTCTATGGCGCATTTCGCGATCTTGTTCTCCATATATACAAAAGCACAAACTCCTCCGTTTACCAGCGGTGTGGTCAGGTCACGGTCCTCATCTATCACATAAACACCTTGCTTTTCAACTGCCGCAATGCCTTCCTTTGTCATGTATGGTTTTACTTTGGGCAGTATGGTCTCCAATATCTCCACTTCCTCCTTCTCAAGCGGGGCTCCCGACACACCAGCCACGCAACACTCTCCTTTGCATGCGCCCAGGTCGCAAACAAATTTTTCATCAAAAATATCTTCCGATACAAGTGTGCTATTAATGGCTATCATCAGCGAAACAGGTTGTATGTTGCAAAGGTGCAAATTATACCAATATTGATTGGACTAAAAGTATTGAAAAACATATTGCACAATAAAAATCCCATCACGCTTAAGCGTGATGGGATTTAATTGCTCTTTTAACTAATTAATGTGCACCGCCATCCACTTCACCTTCTTCAAGGGGAACTGTTTGCGGAACATAATCCAATTGTTTACCTGGTTTACTGTAATCGTATGCCCAACGTTTAACCACGGGTAAAGCACCCGGCCAGTTACCGTGGGTATGCGCCATTGGTGTGGTCCACTCCAGTGAATTACTATGCCATGGATTTTGTTCTGATTTAGGTCCCCGGAATATGCTGTAGAAAAAGTTGAATACAAAAATGAACTGCGCCACGGCTCCAATAAAGGCAAAGATCGAAACAAGAATATTTATATCAACCAGGTGATCAAACATCGGGAAATCGGTATTGGTATAATAACGACGGGGAACACCTGCAAGGCCTAAAAAGTGCTGCGGGAAAAATACGCCATACGCCGAAATAAAGGTTGTCCAAAAATGCAGATATCCTAATTTCTTATTCATCTGGCGAAGGAAAAGTTTCGGGAACCAATGATAAACCCCTGCGAACATACCTAATACGGCCGAAAGACCCATTACAATGTGGAAGTGGGCTACAACAAAGTATGTGTCGTGTACAGGAACATCAAGCGCTGAGTCTGCAAGTATAATGCCTGTAACGCCGCCTGTAACAAAGGTTGATACCAAACCGATAGCAAATAACATGGCAGGCGTTAATTTAAGATTGCCCTTCCATAACGTTGTAATATAATTGAACGCCTTAACTGCTGACGGTATAGCGATCAACAATGTGGTGAATACGAATACAGAACCCAGGAAAGGATTCATCCCAGTAATGAACATGTGATGCCCCCAAACGATAAACGATAAAAATCCGATGGCCAGCATGGAGCCGATCATCGCACGGTACCCAAAGATAGGTTTGCGTGCGTTGGTGGCTATAACCTCAGAAGCAATGCCAAGAGCGGGTAATAACACAATGTATACTTCAGGGTGACCAAGGAACCAGAACAAGTGCTGGTATAGGATCGGACTGCCTCCGCTCTGTTCAAGGGCCTGTCCGCCAATATATATATCCGACAGGTAGAAACTTGTACCAAATGTTCTATCCATCAACAATAAAACTACAGCCGATACAAGAACCGGAAAGGAGAGGACACCAAGAATAGCGGTAATAAGGAAAGCCCATATCGTGAGAGGCAAACGGGTCATCGACATCCCTTTGGTACGCATGTTAAATACAGTTATTATATAATTCAAGCCTCCTAAAAGAGCTGAAACAACAAATATTGTCATACTCAACAACCAAAGGGTCATCCCTAAGCCTGAGCCCGGAATGGCCTGAGGCAGTGCGCTTAACGGAGGATAAACCGTCCATCCGGCAGATGCAGGTCCACCTTCAACAAAAAGCGACAATAACATTATTACACTAGATGCCAAAAAGAACCAAAACGAAAGCATATTCAAAAACCCGGAAGCCATATCACGCGCCCCAACCTGGTAAGGAATAAGTAAATTGGCGAACGTGCCACTTAACCCTCCTGTAAGCAGGAAAAACACCATGATGGTACCGTGAATTGTAACAAGAGCCAGGTACATATTAGGATCTAAAATGCCATCCTTACCCCACTTGTCGCCTAATAAAAACTCCACTAACCAGAACTTTTGTCCGGGCCAGGCAAGCTGCAAACGAAACAATGTTGACATAACCATGCCCACCAGCGCCATAATAACAGCCGTTATCAAAAACTGACGCGCGATGACCTTATGGTCCATGCTGAAAACATATTTTGTTAGGAACGATTCTTCGTGATGATGCTCATGACTGTGTTCGTGAGCATGAGCACTGTGTCCGTGATTATCGTGTGACATACTTTATTATTTTAATTTTCAATTTTAACCTGCCATTTACAATCATTTCTCCCTTTGAGGAAGAAAAAGGACGAATTAATTTTTCGCCAAAAACGGTTTTTGTTTAGCCAACCAAATTTCGTACTGATCAGGCGTATCAACTACAACATTCATTTGCATATTGTAATGTGACGCACCGCAAATTTTATTACACAGTAAAATGTAATTGAATTCATAAGGATCAAGCCCGTTCTTCGCACGCAGATTGTTAATCCTTTTCATCTGATCGATTACCTCAGGGCGTTTTCGCATCTCTTCGGTTGTGATGGATGGTGTCATATGCATTGAAGTGACCATTCCGGGCACCGCGTTCATCTGTATCCTGAAATGAGGCATAAAAGCACTGTGTATAACATCACGTGAATTGATTTTAAACTCCACCTGTTTACCGAGTGGAATATGCAACTCGTTCCGAACAATAATATCATCCATTCCTTTGGCATCTAATGTATCCATCCCAAGCGCATTTGCACCTCCGATATTCTTATAACTGGAATGGCCGAGTTGATTATCCTTGCCTGCATAGCGGGCCGACCAGTCGAATTGCTTGGCATACAGTTCGATGATAATTGCATCGTTTGCAGCAGGCTCTGTTATGGTATTCCACATTTTTATACCCAAAATAATGATCACAGCCAATGCGGCTGCGGGAACTATAGTCCATATCAACTCCAGTTTGTTATTGTGCGGATAATAAGTTGCTTGCTGATCGGGACGACTGTAGTACTTGTATGTAAAATAGAACAACAAAATATTAAGTATCACAAATACAATACCGATGAACGACATATTGAACCACATGAGCCAGTCGAGATCAACACCATGAACCGAGGCCGACTCAGGCAAGATACTATCTTTGTATTTTACACATTGCCACAGACAAAAGGCCATGAACAGAAATAAAAACCCAAACATCATACGCCCCTGATTGCGATGGTCCTTATAAGTAACCTCATTGTTTTTAGACCCCTTCAATTCGGCTGCCAGTTCAAAGACCCGCACCAACTGAGCTATGGTAATAATCAGGAGAACAATTGCTACGTAAACTAATAACTTAATCATACGTGTATTTTTTAATTAATTACTTTCTTCTATCCAGTTCTTCGCTCCCCATTTGGGGAAACCAGGGGGTTATATATGCAAGTGTTTGCTTTCTTCCAGGTAAGGGTGATTTTTCACCATTAATGGTTCTTTAGCAAGGTTGCGTAAAACAATGTAAAGGAACAATCCCAAAAATCCCAAACCTATAGTTATTTCAGTTATGCCTATATGCCAGTATTGATGAACAGTGGCAGGCATTATAACTACATAAAGATCCATCCAGTGACCAAATAAAATACATAACCCTACAATTGTTAAGAACCCTGAATTGCGCTTGGAATCACGCGACATTAACATGATCATGGGGAATGTGAAGTTAATAATGAACATGATCCACATAGGCCAGCGGTAGCCGTACATATGAAGGCGGTCAAAATAATAACTTACTTCTTCCGGAAGATTGGTGTACCAAATAAGCATGAACTGCATGAACCACAAATAGCTCCATAAAAAACTTACAGCAAACATCCATTTCCCAAGATCGTGAATAGTGCTCTCCTGAACCTCCTGTAGATATCCGTTTTTACGCAGCCACAAAACAAGCAAAGTAATGCAAACAATTGAACTTATCCATGTCCCGGAAAAAGTATACCAGCCAAACATAGTACTGAACCAATGTACATCGATCGACATTAACCAATCCCAGGAAGAAGTAGATGAGGTTACCCCAAAGAACACTAAAAATATTGCAGCGCTTTTCCTGTTCTTAAAATGCAGGATATGATCATTGTCTCCGTTGATATCTGTTGCCAGTGAGCGCTTGCGGAACAATTTTTGAAAACCACTCCATACCAGGAGATAAGCTAATGTACGGGCAAAAAAGAAAGGCAGATTTAAGTAGCCACGCTTATGCAACATTCCTTCATCGAACAACGGAGAGCTTTCATTGTATACATCCTGATCCATCCACTCGTAAATATGATGAATACCAAGTGCACCCAACACCAGCATGAGTAACATCAAGCCAGCACCAACAGGTAAATAACAGGTCACCGCTTCAATAACACGCTTTACTGTGGTGGCCCATCCGGCCTCTGCAGCATACTGAAGAGCCAAAAAGAAAGTAGCCGCCAAACCAATTCCCATGAAAAAGAATGTATTGAGAAGCAGATTTCCCCAAAAACGATTATGATGATAATGCCCGGCCATATCCTCAGGAACATTGCCATCACTTGCATATCCCCAAATTAAACCGATGATGCCGATGCCCATTAATATGTAGCAAAAGCGTTTGGCTTTATCTGTAAATGTGAATGTTTGATTCATAATTACCTAGCTCTTTAATTATTAATTTTTTTGAGTTCGTGAATGCTACGCATTTCGCCTATATATTTTTGAACTATTTTTTTTGCTCTCCTTCGGCCGGTTTCGCCATAGCCGTCTTTACAGAATCAGCTGCGGGCACATCATTGGCATGCTGCAGCTTTTGCACATAATGCACTAATTTCCAGCGCTCTTCCTGGCTTAATTGCGACGAATGAGACCCCATCAATCCTTTACCATAAGTTATTGTATGAAATATTTTCCCTTCCGGTAAATTTTTAAGTGCGCCTGCGAAAGCGGGAGGTGCGCCGGGAAGCTTTGCAGCAACAAGTCCATCGCCGCCACCCTGGGCACCATGACAATGAACACAAAATTTACCATACAATTCTTCTCCGTCCTGTAATACTCCGGTGGTTAAAGCGATCGGATTTTTCAATTCCCTGCCCGCGGTGGCATACCCTGCGGTATCATTCCCATAAGGATAAGGCATGAAACCTCTTGGAACCGTCCCGGCAACCGGAAGACGATTTCCCATACTATCCGCGTACATTGGATTTGTATTATAAACCTCAACTGACGGAGAACGATACATGTCGGGCATAAACTCAACTCCCGGGCTGTTAGCGTCTTTCTTACCACATGAACTTAGAATACCAACGAAAGAGCCAAGAATCAGCATCCCTGAAAAAAACTTTCTGATCATATTTGTTGATTTAATAATCATTTTCTTCTGCCTGTTTTACTTCTTACTTTCTATTTACTTCTGAAGCCCCTGTTTCTCTCAAAACCGCTTCTACTTTAGAAAGATCCGCCGGATCCACTTCCAGCAACATCAAAAATTTATCGTCTGTGGTACGCGGATCCGGATTTTTAGCACTTACCCCGGGAAGGATCCAACTTCTTAAATAAAAGGTAATGGCCATTCCATGCGCAGCACATAACACAGTACTTTCAAATGTAATAGGAATGAACGCCGGCATATTCATCAGATAGGTGAAGTTTGGTTTACCCCCGACTTCTGTTGGCCAGTCGGATATCATCATGTACCACATCATTAATGTGGCTAAGCCGGCCCCAGTAATACCATAAATAAATGAACAAATTGCTAAACGGGTACGTTCTACACCAATAACCGGATCAATACCATGAATAGGAAACGGCGAAAAAACTTCTTTCACACGAATGCCCAACGCTACAATTTTTTGTGCACCGTTTTTTAACTGATCGCCATCATCATAAATACCATGTAGAGTTACTTTGCTCATATTTTTTATTTTGTAAACAGTGGTTTATGCTGCTTCTGATTAACTCTTTAAAAAATTAATGACCTTTCTTCTTCCACTCCGAACCCGAACTTTTCAAAATTGACTTCAACTCACTTTGAGCTATTACAGGAAAAAAGCGGGCAAACAACAGGAAAAATGTAAAGAACATTCCGATCGTTCCTACAAAAATACCAATGTCAATAAAAGTAGGATGGTACATATTCCAGGTTGAAGGAGTGAACGTACGACAAAGTGTTGGAACAATAATTACAAACCGCTCAAACCACATACCAATATTAACAACAATTGAAAGGATGAAGGTCGCGATCAAACTAGTCCGTATTTTTTTAAACCAGAACAACTGCGGCGAAATAACATTACAGGTCATCATACTCCAATATGCCCACCAATACGGACCTGTAGCACGATTCAGGAAAGCGTATTGCTCATATTCCACTCCTGAATACCACGACATAAACAATTCTGTTAAGTACGCTACACCAACTATAGAACCGGTTATGATAATAACGATATTCATATATTCAATGTGCTTTATATTGATGTAACTCTCCAGGCTAAACACTTTGCGCATAATTAAAATGAGTGTTAGTACCATTGCAAACCCGGAAAACACAGCCCCTGCAACAAAATAAGGAGGGAAAATTGTGGTGTGCCAGCCCGGTAATACCGCAGTAGCAAAGTCTGTAGATACTATTGAGTGAACGGAAAATACAAGTGGAGTTGACAACCCGGCCAGCACTAATGATACTTCTTCAAAACGTGTCCAATCCTTTGCACGGCCACTCCAGCCGAAACTCAGAATACTGTATATTTTTTTTGCAAGCGGCTTTGTCATTCTATCGCGGATCGTAGCAAAATCAGGAATCAAGCCTGTGTACCAGAATACAAGTGATACCGAGAAATAAGTTGATACGGCAAACACGTCCCAAACAAGCGGGGAGTTAAAATTGATCCAAAGCGAACCGAATTGATTCGGAAGCGGAAACAGCCAATAGTCAAGCCATGGACGACCGGTGTGAAGGGTAACAAAAATAGCCGCACACATAACAGCGAATATTGTCATCGCTTCAGCCGAGCGGTTGATGGCCATACGCCATTTTTGACGGAATAATAAAAGTACCGCAGAAATAAGTGTTCCGGCATGACCAATACCGATCCACCATACAAAGTTTGTGATATCCCAGGCCCAGTCAACACCGTTGTTGGAGCCCCATACACCAATACCTGTACCAATAGTATAAGCCAAACAGCATATGCCCCAGGTAAAGGTTGTTGCAGCCAGGGTAAAAACAATCCACCAATATTTGTTGGCTTTGCCCTGAATAGGACGAATAATGTCATCGGTAATGTCCTTATACGATTTATTGCCGATAATTAACGGCTCACGAATTTCTGATTCCTGATGCATATTGTATTATTAAATTTTCTAATTACTGTTCCTGAAATTTTATCCTTCTTTCTTTTCCTCTTTCTCCACTTCCTTTTTTTCTTCTTTATGTTCTCCTCCTCCTTCATGACCAACTCCTTCAGCTAATTCTGTATTCCTGACTTTAACCAGATACGAAACGTTTGGTTTTATATCCAGTTCATGAAGCATATAATAATTCCTTTCATCTTTACGCAATGCCGATATCCTGCTGCTCTCATCATTCACATCACCAAATACAATGGCTTCAGTCGGACAGCTTTGCTGACAAGCCGTTTTAATGGCTCCATCCTGCAATTTTTGCATTGCCTTTTTTGCATCCAATTTGCCGGCCTGTACACGCTGCACACATAGAGAACACTTTTCCATAACACCGCGTGAACGAACTACCACATCAGGATTCAACACCATGCGGCCCAAATCATCCTGCGCCGGATTCAATCCGGCAAAATCTGCATTTTCATTGTAATTATACCAATTGAATCGCCTCACTTTGAATGGACAGTTATTCGCGCAATACCTTGTCCCTACACACCGGTTGTAGGTCATCTGGTTCATGCCTTCTGAACTATGGTTTGTAGCAAGCACGGGGCAAACTGTTTCACAAGGTGCATGATTACAGTGTTGACACATAACAGGCTGAAAAATAACCCTGGGATTTTCCGCACTTGGATTTTCCATTTCAAGGTACATATCAACAGAACCCAGGTGCTCTTCTTCGGCGCGTTCCTTTGTCATGTCTGATTGATAATACCTGTCAATACGCAGCCAGTGCATTTCACGGGTGCGTCTAACCTGATCCTTACCAACAACCGCAACGTTATTTTCGGCGGTGCAACTTACAACGCAGGATCCGCAACCTATACACGAGCCCAGATCGATCAGCATTCCCCATTTGTGACCAGGGCGGTCAAACTCATCCCACAATGTAACTTCAACAGGGTCCTTTTTACCTGCATGTGTTACCAATTTTTCCTCTTCATTTCCAGATCCCGGATTCTTTTTATATTCTTCTAAAGTAGTTTCACGAATAAGGTTCCGGCCCATGATGGTATGGTGAACCTGAGTAGCTGCAAGTTCAGTGGTTCCAACCTCTTCCGAAAGCTGAACCCCGGAAACACTGTAATGCATTGCTCCATCTACCAATTGTACAAACGGGTAAACGTTCTGGCCAACCACTCCCGACTTCGCACTCAGCATACCTGCTTTAGTACGGCCATAGCCAAGCGCAATGCCGATAGTACCCTGAGCTTGTCCGGGTTGAGGATATACCGGCAATGTGATGGTGGCATTACCGAGAGTTACATTTACAATACTGGCCTCACGATCCTGACGTTGCTGCAATCTGTATCCTTTTTCCTTCATGTCTATCGGTGACATGGTAACATAATTGTCCCATGTTACTTTAGAGATCGGATCGGGCAACTCCTGTAACCAGGGATTGTTGGCCTGGTTGCCATTGCCGATTGATATTTTTTCATACAACATCAATTCCAGTTTTCCTTCTTTCGAATTATATTTGTTGATACGGGCAGCGGCCATAGCCAAATCCATACGTACCACAGCTGTGGCCTCTTCCGGATTTTTAGACTCCTCTTTTTTGCTGTTTTCTGTGCGGGCAGCTTTAGGCTCCTCCGCTTTTGCATCTTTTTTTATTTCAACAACTCCTGTTGAGCCTAATTCAAACACTCCGTTTTGCAAACTTGTATTCCAGAAAGTACGGAAGTTTGTTTCTTTGGTTTGGTGTGGGAACAGATTGGTTTCCCAATATTTTTGAATGTATGAATGATAATCAGTAGTTATGCCTGCCCATCTCAATAAACTTTCCTGGGCTGCACGTGTTCCTTCATGACTGGTGGCTTTGGAAAAAATGGGAGCAATGGTTGGCTGTGATAAACTATATTGACCAACTTTAGGATTGGCATCATTCCACGATTCAAGGTAATGGTGATCGGGACAAATGTAGTCTGCCATTTCAGCTGTTTCATCAGCCCTGTCGGCAAGGGAAATACGTAATCCTGTTTTTTTATACGCTTCATTAAAATGCAGCGAACCTGGTGTAGTATAGGCAGGATTGGTATTGTAAGTAATTAGTGCCGCAACTTTCCCATTTTGCATTTCATTCACTAATTCAACAAAAGCTTCATCATCACCCTGACGAACAAGCATTGGAGTACGCAGGTCAACAGTATTTTCATAACTGTCAAGCATTGTATTTATTCCATTCACCACCATTTGAATGGCAACATCATTAATCCCGCATACTACCAACGATTTCTTTTTATTAGCCCAAAGTTGCTTTGCAACCTTTTTAATGGATTCATCAATGGGAAGTTTTGATGATTCAAGCGCCGGAACCCCGGCCATAGCGGCAACTGCATTATATAAAGAGGTAGCAACTGAACCCAATTGAGATGGTTTAACAGGATAACGCTCATCCGCATTAGCGCCGGTCAATGAAAGATTGGCTTCAAACTGAATATGTTTTGACATTTCAGCTTTCTCTTTACTCAACTTCCGGCCTTTGGAATATTGTTTCGCAAATTCTATAGGGGATAGCCAGTTACCTAAAAAGTCGGCGGCTATACTTACTATCATATTCGCTTTGTCAAAGAAATAGGAAGGAACAGCGGGACGTTCAAAACTATGTGTATTGGCTTTTATAATAGCGCTGCATGAAACGGCGTCATATGTAACATGCTTTGTTGTAGGATACTTAGCCGTAAAGTCAGCGATAGCCTGCTTTGTTGAAGGACTGATGATAGTTGAACTAAGTATACGAATATTGCCACCGGTACTTGCTATTGTGTTTAATTTCTGAACGATATCCTTATCTATAGAGGACCACGTGGAAGGTGATCCTTTAGTTAATGGACCTGTAAGACGCGATGAATCATATAGTGAAAGAACGGAAGCCTGTACACGCGCATTCGTGGCACCCATCGTTACAGGTGACATTTCGTTACCTTCTATTTTAATAGGGCGACCTTCACGGGTTTTAACAAGAATGCCGGCATAATCCTGTCCGTCAAAATAAGTGGAAGCATACCAGTTGGCAACACCCGGAGTAATCTCCTCGGGTTTTATAGTATAAGGAATGGCTTTGTTAACAGGCGTTTCGCAGGCAGCTAATGACGCAGCAGTAACACTGAATCCTAAAAATTTAAGAAAATCCCTGCGGGAAGTAGAAGTGTTTTCGAGCGAATTATTTCCTAAAAACTGTTCAACCGGAACTTCTTCAGGAAATTCGTTTTGCTGGTGCTTAACAAATTCAGGATTGTTGGCCAATTCCTCCAATCCTCTCCAGTATTTTGTTACTTTACCCATAGATTATTATTATACGTTATTTGTTACATGTACTTGCGTACGCAGTAACTTTTTATCAATAGTGACATTTGGCGCATTCAATACCGCCCATTTTGTCGACCGTAATTTTTTGTCCTTTGTATTTTTCAGCTAATTTTTTGTGTAATTCTTCATAGTATGGATTGTCTTTCATGCCGGCCACTTCAGTTTTGCGGTGACAATCAACACACCAGCCCATTGTGAGTGGCTGTACCTGTTCGGCAACCGTCATTGTTTTTACATCACCATGGCAATTGCTGCAATCGAGCTTACCAACTTTAACGTGCTGCTGGTGACTGAAGAAAACAAAATCCTGGAGATTGTGAACTTTTACCCATTTAATACCTTTGGGCGCTTTATCATACTTCTGCGTAGCAGGATCCCACCCAATGGCTTCATATATCTTGGCAATTTCGGCTGTACCTGTGATCGGACCTTTATCAATTCCTTTATGACAGTTCATACAAACGTTTGGTGAAGGGATCCCTGCGTGACGACTCTTCTCCACAGAAGAGTGGCAGTACTGACAATTGATCGCATTATCGCCGGCATGAATTTTATGAGAGAATTTGATCGGCTGTTCGGGCTTGTAACCGGTAAAAACACCAATGTTCATCATACCGTCCCAGGCCATTTTTGAAAGTGCAAGCAACAATATAATTATACCCAAAGCCACTGTACGCTTGTGCTGATTCATCCATATCTTAGTCTCTCCCCACCAGCCGCTATCAGAAACTTCAGGTTGATTCTTCTTTTGTGCAATTACATTTAACAGGTTGTACTTTGTACTGCGAAGCACTATGGCAAGGATCAAAAGCAATGCGATTATTCCACCAAGTACCAAAAGGGTGTTTATCGGGTTGCTTTCGACCGCAGGGCCTTCAGTTGAAGTAGCGGCAACACCTGCAGCGGGGGTTTCCACAGGAGGATTTTTGATATACTCAATTACCGATTTAATCTCATCATCACTCAAAACTCCCTCCATTACATTCATGGAAGCTCCGCCATATTCCGCAGTTATTTTTGTGGCATATGCATCGCCACTCTTTTTTAATTTTTCATTGTTTTTTACCCAGTCGAATAGCCATTTTTCGGAAGGAACGCGTGTTGCGATACCCGCAAGGCCCGGGCCTGTGAGTTTTGTGGCATCAAGGCGGTGGCATACTGCACAATTTTGTTTGAATAGTTTGGCCGCATCAGCTCCGAAAACAGAGGAAACAGAGAGAATCAAAAATGAAAGTAAGAAGGTAATTGTAAGTAAAAATGTTTTGATTTTCCGGGAGGGAGTAGTAGCCATACGCATTAACAATTTATTAATAAAATGTAATGATGCTTTTCAACTTGTGGCAAATTTAACTGCTACACCCTTTCAAAAGTTAAAATTTGTTAAAAAAAATGCAATTTATATTGATTCTAAATAACGTGTAATCAATTGGTTTTTAGATATTAACAATTTAGTAGTGGCATAACAGTCTTGGTCATGCTTTTTTGATGGTTTATCGATAAAAGTGCATCCAGCGTTGAATAAAATATGTGCGTTTGGCATATAAATTCTAACTTTGCGCAGATCTATGATTAGAAAATATTACAGGATTTTTCTTGCGGCTGTATACCTAAGCTTTTTTTTATTGAAAGGGATTCAGGGTCAAACGGCAAAAGTGGATAGCGGCAAAGTGGAATATATTCAGGATAACCGCATAGCTGAACTGATGAACAAAAAACTGCTGATCAATGAAAAAAAGGATGCCAAAGTAAAAGGATACCGGGTTCAGATACATTTTGGTTCGGACCGCGAAAAGGCTAAAGAAATAAAAGCAAAATTCCTGCAGGCATTTAATTCGGCTATGGCCTACGAAAAATATGAGCAGCCCAACTTTAAAATCCGCGTAGGTGATTTCAGAACAAGGACAGAAGCGTTCAAATTTTTAAAAGAGATTTCTCCTGATTTTCCAAGTTCGTTTATCGTGCAGGATGAGATTGAGTTGAAGGAGTTGGTTAAATAAAATGGTTCCAGGTTTCAGGTTTTTTGAACCTGAAACCTGAAACCTGGAACTTTTATGCAGTATCAGCAGGTGATATTATGTCTCAGCTTTTTTTAAACATTAGCTATTTAGCTTCCGTAGCTCAACTGGATAGAGTGTAGGCCTCCGGAGCCTAAGGTTGTGGGTTCGACTCCCGCCGGGAGCACTGATAAAAATTAGTATGTATTATGGCAGAAACAAACAAAGCAGACAAAACCACTATCCAGGCCAAGGTATTGGAAGTGATACGTCCTTATGTTAAAGATGAAACTGTTTTAGCGTCACTTACCGGACAAACAGATATTATTAAAGATCTGAAAATAAATTCGGCGCGATTTGTAGATATTTTACTTGATATTGAAGATGCTTTTGAAATAGCCATTGACGATCCTTCTGCCGCAAAGATCATTACCGTTGAAGATGCAATAAATGTAATAAGTGATAAATTAGCTCTTAAAAACGACGGCAAGAAATAATCACACATCCGGTCGAATGGGTTGATCTTTCTTTCCGACATTTCCAATTTCTATATGGGTTCATTTTCAGAAAAAAAATACTGGGCATTGATATTGGGCGGATCCAGCGGCTTTGGGTTGGCTGCAGCTAAAAAATTAGCGGAACAGGGAATGAATATTTTTATTGTACATAAGGACAGAAGGGGTTCGATGAATGATATCGAAGGAGAGTTTGAAAAAATAAGATCAACAGGAGTTAGCTTTGTCGCACTCAACAACGATGCTTTAACAGAAAGCGGGAGAACGGAAATACTTTCGCAACTAGCCGACGTATTAGCCGGAAACGGAAAAATACGATTGCTATTACACAGTATTGCTTATGGAAATTTAAAACCATTGATTCATTCTGAGAATGGCAAAGAAACCGATACCGCTTTACTGGAAGAGGAAGATTTTGCCAGAACCATTTTTTCGATGGGGACAAGTTTAGCGATTTGGACCAAAGTATTATTTGATAAAAAATATTTTACAGGGGATGCCCGCATCATTGGCTTAACAAGCGAGGGCAGCTCTGTCGCCTGGAAAGGTTACGCGGCGGTATCGATGGCAAAAGGAGTATTGGAAAATCTTTGCCGCTCCATGGCAGTTGAATTCGCTCCTTATGGTATACGTACTAATATTATTCAGGCAGGAGTAACTGACACACCTGCGCTGCGTATGGTTCCCGGGAGTAAAAAAGTAGCGGCCTTTGCCAGGTCAAGGAATCCGTTTAAGCGTTTAACAACTCCCGAAGATGTGGCGGGAGTGATTTATTTACTATGTATGGATGAATCATCCTGGATAAATGGTGCGATTATACGGGCGGATGGAGGTGAACAAATTGCGGGCGGATTGATGAATGGAGAGTAGAGCAGGCATCATACAAAATAATACTGTCCGAAAATTTTTTAAACATCTGCGGAATGAATAACCCCAAAATGCTTTCTGATTCCCACCTTAAAATCATCCTCGAAGTTATTCCCCAAACTTTTCCATTCCGGTTTATTGATGAGCTGTTGGAATTGGATGAGCATCATGCAAAAGGCGCTTATCGGTTTAAAAAAGATGAATATTTTTACCAAGGACATTTCAAAAATAATCCCATTACTCCCGGAGTGATCCTTACAGAAACTATGGCACAGATCGGCCTGATTTCATTAGGTATCTACCTGGAAAGTTTAAAAACATCATTGGAAGAAGTAAAAAAAAAGGCGATCTTGTTTACAAGAGCAGAGGTGGAGTTTGTAAAAGTAGTATTGCCGGGTGATCGGGTAATAGTGGAAGGGAAACTGGTGCATTACCGGCTTGGTAATATTAAAAGCAATGTAGAGATGCGCAACGAAAACGGAGAGTTGCTGTGCAGCGGTATTTTAACAGGTCAGTACGTGAAGGCATGAATGATACTAAACACAGAGTGGTTGTTACCGGCATGGGTGTTGTATCTCCTAATGGAATGGGGATCGGTGCCTTTGAGCAGGCTATCCGAAAAGGCACCTCCGGGATTAAATATTTGCCTGAACTGGAGGCATTCCGGTTTGCCGCTTGTATCGGAGGTGTTCCTGAAGTTAGTGAAGAGCTGCAACAACACTATTTTCCGAAGGAATTATTTAAATCATTCAGCGCAAGTATATTATTCGGATGCATTGCCGGCCATGAAGCATGGCTTGATGCAGGATTGAAAATGCCTGAAGAGCTGGCAGAACCTGATTGGGATACCGGGGTCGTATTGGGAGCCGGCCTGGCGGGAGCGGATATACTGGGAGAAACGGCGGTGCCAATGATCAACAATGGGAATACAAAAAGGCTGGGAAGTACAATGGTAGAACAATGTATGAATAGCGGCCCCAGTGCATACCTCGGCGGACTGTTGGCATTGGGCAACCAGGTTACCACAAATTCAAGCGCCTGCAGTACAGGAACAGAAGCGATTATTGATGCATATGAAAGAATAAAAGCGGGTCATGCTAAACGAATGCTGGCGGGAGGCTGCGAAGGAAATTCCACTTATTTATGGGCCGGGTTTGATTCAATGAGAGTGCTGAACAGGGTTTCCAATGCTAATCCGGAATCGGCCTCCAGGCCAATGAGCGCTTCTGCTGCTGGATTTGTGCCCGGTGCAGGCGCCGGGTTGTTAATGTTGGAAAGTCTGGAATCGGCTTTACAAAGAAAGCAGCGGATCTATGCTGAAGTGTTAGGCGGATCTGTAAATTGCGGGGGCCAGCGTCAGGGTGGAACAATGACAGCCCCTAATTCGAACGGGGTACAGCGATGTATCAGGTCGGCAGTTGAGTTATCGGGTATCAAACCGGAAGATATTGATGCCATTAGTGGTCATCTGACTTCCACGATGGCCGATCCGGTTGAAATAAAAAACTGGACCGAAGCCTTGAACAGGAAAGGGAAAGATTTTCCTTATGTCAACTCTGCAAAATCAATGATCGGGCATTGCCTGGGAGCTGCGGGTGCAATAGAAAGTATTGCAGCTGTACTGCAATTACATAAGGGATTTTTGCATCCATCAATAAATTGCGAAGATGTGCATCCTGAAATACTCAAATTAATAGCCGAAGAAAAAGTTGTAAGAAAAGAAATAAAAATGAACAACTTAAAAATAATCGCGAAAGCAAGTTTTGGATTTGGAGACGTGAACAGCTGCCTCATCTTCAAAAAATGGGAGAGTAAATAACCGGAAATTTTACCTGTGAACTGATGCTGGGCAATGATATAGTTGATATGGAAGACGGACGGAATTTAAACAGGTCCGGGCAGAAACGCTTTCTGGATAAACTCTTCACGCCTTCTGAACAGCAATTAATTTCTGCATCAGATATGCCCGATCACATGATTTGGGTACTATGGTCAATAAAAGAAAGCGCGTATAAAGTGGTCAACAGATCAACCGGAATAAGATCATATGTGCCTTTATCATATAAAGTGCAGCTCAGCAGCGCATTGCTCAAAAGTAAAATGATAAATAGGGAAAATAGCTCCGGCGTTAAATTTCTGGATAGTTCAATATCTGCTTTAGGTTTTAAACTATTCGCAAAAACGTTAGTGACAAGGAATTTTATTTATAGTCATGCGTCCTCCGAATTTTCCTATTTAAAGCATGTAAAATGGAATATTGAAAAAACCACAGCAACCAAACCCGAACAACAATCACATACGATAAGAGAATCAGCAAAAAAACATATTGCTCAAACCCAAAGGATTGAAATGTCTGAAATCAGTATTTCAAATGATGAAGGCAGACCTCCTTGTGTGCAAATTAACCATAAATCCATTAATAAAATTGATCTTAGTTTCACCCATGATGGACCATATTTAGCTTACTCTTACATACTACGCAGCTAAATAGTAAGCCATTGATTTGCAGAGTTATCGCAAGTTTTTTAAATTTGTTTTACTCTAATTGCTTAGAGTTTAATGATCCGTAGGAATTATTATTAATTAATATGTCTCAATCCACTGAAAATGTCTTGCACACCAAAACCGATGTTTCATCGGTTGAAACGACCCTTGCAATTGTAAGCAAGAGAGAAGACGGAATAATTGAGATACGTTTTAAAAAAGACGAATATGAAGTTGATGTTGCCGATCAATTAGACATTCATGATGCCTGTGCCAGATTAACAAACAACGGATCGGACCCTTATGCCTTACTTGTAATTCCGGGAATTTATGGGGGAATAACAAAAGAAGCAAGAGAAATGGAAATGTTTGATTTCGACGTATATAGAAATCAAATGGCATTGGCAATAGTTATAAAAGCTCTGCATCAACGTATTTTAGCAACCTTGTATTTTAACTTAAAAAGAAACAAACCCCGGTATCCTTACAGGTTATTTAACTCCGAAACTCAGGCAGTACAGTGGATCTCACAGCAACTGTCAATTGTAGAAAATACAAACAGCAAGCACTTGGCTGATGTATTGTGATCTTCCGGGATCATTTCATTAATGAGTCGATCGAAACAACCGTTTCTGAATCGATTATCTCGAACGACATTTCATTAAAATTTTCCGTCAAATCGGGACGCGAAAGAGCAGTACCTGACTATCTGAAGGCGCCGGATTTTGAATATACCCATATTTATGTTTACCGGTATTTAAAATAATTTTAACAAAGGAATCCGGCAATAATTCCGAAATTTGAATTGAATGTGCGATCATAATACATTATTTTTGGTTACACAATAGTAGGAACAGTACATTATGCCTGCGTTAAAAACATATTACTTCAAAATTAAACTATGAAGCATCTATTCCTGGTTCGCCACGCTAAATCCGATTGGAGTTATGATGGATTACCGGATATTGACCGGCCGCTAAACGAAAGAGGTTATCGTGACGCGCATTATATGAGCAAACAACTGGCCGAAAAAAAACAATTGCCGGATGCGATCATTTCAAGCCCGGCTATCCGGGCTGTGAACACCGCACTTATTTTTTCCAGGAATTTTAATTTCCCGGAGAATAAAATCACTATCAATAAAGGGTTATATGAAACAAGTCCCGAAAATTTTATAACGCTTCTGGCCGGAATTGAAGATAAATTTAAAAGTGTATATCTATTTTCACACAATCCAACTATTACCAAAGTAGCCAATATTTTGTCGGGCCGCGGCATTGATAACATCCCCACTTGCGGGATCGTGTGCCTTGAATTTGATTCGACCAGTTGGAAAGCAGCTGAAACAGCCCGTTTTAAGTGGTTTGACTTCCCGAAGAACCACATGCTGCATTAAATTATTATAATTATTATGAGCGTCAAACATGTAGAATTATTAAACCGCGAATTGAGCTGGCTATCATTTAATGAGCGGGTGTTGCAGGAGGCAGAAGATAAAACCGTTCCCCTTATTGAACGAATAAAATTCATGGGAATTTTCTCTAACAATCGCGACGAGTTTTTCAGGGTACGGGTGCTGTTAGGTAAAATTCAAAGAACGGTGATCGGTCAGGCCAATAAATTTGAGGGTATTTATGAAGAACTGCTTCATGAACTCGGTAAACAAAGTATTTATATTTTAAATGAACGCATGCTGAACGAAGAACATGGCAAATTTGTCCGACAGTATTTTCATGATGAAGTAATGCCTGCTCTCGTTCCCATTATGGTCGATAGTTCACCCAGCTTCCCTTACCTCCGGGACAAGTCCGTTTATTTTCTGGTGAAAATAAACCGGAGTGATAAAAAACCCAAGTATTCATTAATAGAGATCCCATCGGAAGTATTATCCCGGTTTGTCACTTTACCAAAACAAGGTGAAAAAAAATATATTATCCTGCTGGACGACGTGATCCGGTTTTGCCTTGATGATGTGTTCGCCATTTTTGAACATGAATCAGTTGAGGCTTATTCCATTAAACTTACACGCGATGCGGAACTTAATATAGATAATGATGTAACACAAAGTATCGTTGAAAAAATTTCAAAGAGTCTGAAGAAAAGGAAGAAGGGCGCACCGGTCCGCCTTACGTATGACAACGACATGCCGAACGACATGCTTGACTTTTTAATGAGGAAGATCAAAATGATCAAAACGGACAATCTTATCCCGGCCAGCCGCTATCATAACTTCAAAGATTTTATGCATTTCCCGAATGTTGGTACAGCCGACCTTCAGTATAAAAATCCACACCCGCTTGATCATGAAGCGTTTTCAGGTGTAAAAAGTTTTTTAAATGTTATTCGTGAAAAGGATGTTTTGTTGTCGTATCCTTACCAAAGTTTTCATCATATTATTGATGTGTTACGCGAGGCCTCAATTGATCCCAAGGTCATTTCAATAAAAATAACGTTATATCGTGTGGCAAAGCAATCACGTATAGTTAATGCATTAATAAACGCTGTTAAAAACGGAAAAAAAATTACAGTTGTGGTTGAATTGCAGGCGCGTTTTGATGAAGAAGCCAACCTCCACTGGGCCGATAAGTTGAAAGAAGAAGGTGCTACTGTAATTTATGGCGTACCCGGGCTCAAAGTTCATTCCAAATTATTTTTAATATCGAGAAAAGAAGGAGGAAAAACGGTTCAATTTGCGCACATTGGTACAGGAAATTTTAACGAACAAACATCGAGGTTTTATTGTGACAATAGCTTACTTACAACTGACAAGCGCATCACAGCAGATGTGGACCGTCTTTTTAATTTTTACGCCGACAATCTTAAAAGGGGAACTTATAAACATTTGCTCGTAGCCCCCTTCTTTATGCGAAAGAAGATTAATAATCTTATCAACAAAGAAATTGAAAACGCGAAGGCCGGGAAGCCTGCTTATATTATTTTAAAACTGAACAACCTGGTTGATCGTGATATTATTAAAAAGCTATATGAAGCAAGTGAGGAGGGCGTTAAAATAAAATTGATCATTCGCGGGATGTGTAGCTTAATTCCCGGAGAAGCGTACAGTAAAAATATAGAAGCTATCAGCATTGTTGATAAGTACCTTGAGCACAGCCGCCTGTTCATATTTTGCAATAATAACAATGAAAAATACTTTTTATCTTCGGCAGACTGGATGGCAAGGAATTTTGATAATCGTTCGGAAGTAGCGACACCTGTTTATAATAAAACGATACAAATGATGTTGCGGACAATGATCGACATTCAATGGAACGATAATACCAAAGCGCGTATTATAAATAAAAAGCAGGACAATAAATACCGTACAACTGAATCGAAGATTAAATTCCGCGCCCAGGAGGAAATTTACAGATTGTTGAAACAGAAAAGATGGAAGTAGTTGTTAGTTGTCGGTTGTTGGCTATCTGTGTCCACCAACAACCGACAACTAACAACTGATAACTAAACAACGTTGAAATTTGCAGCTATCGACATAGGCTCAAACGCATTGCGATTATTATTTTGCAATGTCCTTAATGGTAAACACGATCCCGTCTTCAAAAAAGCCGAACTTATCCGTATCCCTCTCCGTTTAGGCGAAGACGCATTCCTCGAGGGCAAAATATCTGAAAAAAAAATTGAAAAACTCATCAAATCAATGAAAGCGTTTCAATGCCTCATTGATGTTTATGATGCTATAGATTACCGCGCCTGCGCCACATCAGCAATGCGGGAGGCGAGTAACAGCGTCGAGATAATTGATCGTATAAAGAAAGAGACCGGGATAAAAATTGAAGTCATAGATGGCTCAACAGAAGCGGATATTATTTATTCCAATCATATCGCGGAACATTTAAGCAACGACAACGCCTACCTGTATATTGATGTGGGAGGTGGCAGCACAGAAATAACATTATTCAATAAAAATAAAGTTGTGGTCTCACGCTCATTTAATATCGGCACTATACGCATGCTGCATGACAAGGTGAGTAAAGAATTATGGGGCGAGTTCAAAGATTGGATAAAGGATAATACCAAAGGCTACAAACCATTGGCAGCAATAGGTTCGGGCGGAAATATCAATAAACTTTTTGCGCTATCCCGCAAAAAACAAAGCAAGCCTATCTCTTACAGTAAACTCAAATCAATTTACGAATTGCTGGAAGCATATAGCTACGAGGAGCGCATCCGTGAGCTGGGGCTTAAACCTGATCGTGCAGATGTAATTATGCCCGCGTCAAAAATATTTCTTACCATAATGCGGTTAGCCGAAATAGAAAAAATGTATGTCCCCCAGATAGGTTTGTCCGATGGTATTGTACACCTGTTATACGAAAAAAATAAAAGCAAACTTGCGGCAGCAAATTAGTTGATCTGGATTTACGATCTTACATATTTGACAGGCATAAAATGAGAGGATCTTTCTTCAGCTATTTATTGCTCCTCTTGCTAAATACGAATGCTCAAAATCGGGACATTCGCCTGCTCGATAAGATCAATTCAGGAGAAAACCTGCATAAAGATATTTTCTATGCGGGGTTGTCATCGTCTGTTACACCGATCAGTATTGTATTACCTGTAAGTATATTAGTCGCCGGCGATTACCACAATAATCCTTCTTCAATCAGGAACGCATACTTTATCGGTTCGTCTGTACTCGCAACTGCATTGTTAACTACAACACTTAAATACAGCCTTAAAAGGCAGCGCCCTTTTGTTGAAAATTCGTGTATTACTAAAAAATGTAATGTAGGTAAATTATCTTTCCCCTCGGGACATACTTCTTCAGCCTTCGCCACGGCAACTTCATTAAGTCTTGCTTATCCCAGGTGGTATGTTATTGCCCCTTCTTTTTTGTGGGCTTCGTCCGTGGCATATTCACGAATGTACCTGGGAGTTCATTATCCAACCGATGTATTAGGTGGCATGTTAATCGGGATCGGAGTATCTTGTATTTTATGGGAGGTCGAAAAAAGGATAAATAAATAAGTGTAACTTTAATTCATGTATAAAATAAACGTAAATGATAAGTATTCATTTGCCGTAGATGTAACTTCTCAAAATGAAGGAAAAATAAACGACAAATTAGTTGGCTGGGATATTATTGAAATAAAACGTGGAAGTTTTCATGTCATTTTGGGGAATAAATCCTACACAGCCGAAGTTGTGAAAGCTGATCTTATTGAGAAATTTTTTGAAATAACTGTCAATGGTACAAAGTATAAGTTGAGTGTAAAAGACAAGTTTGATGAACTCCTGAAAACGCTGGGAATAGATAATCTGAATAACAATAAAGTAAACGAGATTAAAGCTCCCATGCCTGGCCTGGTTATTGATGTAAGGGTGAGCGAAGGAAATGCAGTTAAGAAAGGCGATGCGATTATTGTACTGGAAGCTATGAAAATGGAGAACATTTTAAAATCGCCGACGGATGGAATTGTTAAAAAGATAAATGTGAAAAAAGGTACTGCAGTTGAAAAAAATCAGGTGCTCATAAATTTTGTATAATGTTATGGATACAAACAGAAGAGATTTTATTAAAAAAGGAGCCTTGTTAGCTATGGCTGGTGTGGCAGGTTCATCTCTTGTTAAGTCACTCAATAAAGTTAGCGCGAATATCAACAAAGAGGAACTTCAACAGCCCGGCGGCGCATTTTTATTGCCTACCCTTCCCTATTCATATGATGCGCTCGAACCACATATCGACAAGATGACGATGGAGATTCATCATGATAAACATCACAAAGCATATGTGGACAATTTAAATAAAGCAGCATCTGCCGGGCTTGCGGGATTGAATCCAAATGTTGAAACCCTGTTTCCTGCCATTTCGAAACAACCAGCCGCCATACGCAACAATGGCGGCGGACATTACAATCATAGTTTGTTTTGGCAATTAATGAAGCCCGGCGGAGGCGGACTTCCATCAGGAGATCTGGCCGAGGCTATTAAAAAGACATTCGGAACATTCGATGACTTTAAAAAGAAATTCAGCGAAGCTTCGATGACTCGCTTTGGCTCGGGCTGGACATGGCTTGTAGTTGATAACAATGTTCTTGAAAATAAGACTCTTAAAATCGGTTCCACACCTAACCAGGACAATCCACTCATGGATGTTTCGGAATTTAAAGGGAAACCTGTTTTAGCACTTGATTTGTGGGAACATGCCTACTACCTAAAATATCAGAATAAGCGTGCAGACTATATTGAAGGATGGTGGAACGTTGTTAACTGGGATAAGGCAAATGAATTATTTGCGAATGCGGGGAAATAGCTACCCAATTTACTGGATAATCAATTTTCCATCTTCAATACATTTTTCATTCAACACTACTTTATATAGATAAATACCGACTGCCATATCTTTTTTTTCGATCAACAATTTATTGCCGGAAATATTGCTGCGGATCATTACTTCTTTTCCAAGTACACTAAATAAATGAAAACTAAGATTATCGTTGACAGACTTTTTTATTTCTGAAAGATCAACCGTGCTCGTTTCGCCAAAGGGATTAGGATAAACCGAAATTCTTTTCTTCGCTGTAAGTATAGAATATGAAGAAATACTACTGATAATATTCTTTTGAGCTCTTATTTTCCGCAGAACATCGTTTCCGGCTTCAGAAACAAACAGGTTACCTGTTTCATCTATGCAAATTCCGTAAGGAGCATTAAACTGAGCGGTGGAAGCGGGCCCATCCTTGTAACCTTGTACCGTAGTACCTGCCCTTGTAACCACATTGCTGTCATTACTTACTCTTCTTATCACTTGCCCCAGCTCGGCAGTAAAAATATTATTGTTTTTGTCTGCACATATCGAAGTGATATTGCGAAACCGGGCGGCCTTCCCTTTCCCGTCAGCATAACCTATAATGGTATCTCCTGCCAAAGTGCTTACCCAACTGCTGTTTAGATCAATCTTTCTTATCATCTGATCATCGGCAATATAAATACAATCTTGAAGTGTATCCATAAAAAGATCGATAGGGTATTTAAATGTTGCGTTATATACAAAGCCATCACTATGCCCATATTGACTGGCAAATCCGGCTATCCAAGATACCTGGCCTGAAGAGTCTACCATTTTAATTTCTCTGCGACTTTGATCGCATACATATAAATTATCGTATTGGTCAAAACTCAGTCCCGAAATGAAATCAAAGTCGGCACCTTGTGCAAAGACAATTAAATTCTTTTTAACTGTATCAACATAATAAATAGCATTCCCCGAAGCCACAAATACAGCTCCTTTTTTATTTACCGCAATCGCACTAAGCGTTTTATCATATGGATGGTGGATCCGAACATGCCGCAAAAGCCCGCCGATTCAATGAGGAAGATTTTTTTTGAGCGAGGATAATAGGCGATTCTCATAGGAATGCAAAAGCCTGCAATATTAGGAGGCCCTTCTAATGTTCCACTCAAACCCCGGCCCGAAAAAGTACTCACCTCTCCAAGACCGGCCTTAAAAATATAAGATATAGTATCGGATCCGCAACTGTCACTATATACAATAAGTGATACTGTATATGTTCTTATACTATCAGAAGCATAAAAATGAACCGGATTCTTTTGAACAGAAGTGTTTCCATCGCCAAAAAACCATTTGAATTTTTCGGAGGCTTTAGAAATATTACCAAATGTTACTTTTGCACCGTAGACGGTATAAGTAAAATCTGCCAGAGGCAATGAATCTACTTTTACGAGGAAAGTATCATTTCTGCTACAGGGACCATTCGAGCCCTGAACAATATATTTTTTATCTAGCACAGGTATGTCAGAAATAACAGAATCAGAAGAAGAAATTCCGCTGCTCCATTTATACGTCATGGCCCCATGGGCACTAAGCTGTATAGGACTGCCTGAGCACGCCCTATGATTCCCGGTTATAGAAGTAAGCGGATAAGGATAAAATGTTATTTTCCGAGGAAGAGAAGTCGTTGTTCCACATTGATTACTTATGGTTACCTGGTATGTTCCGCTTTGTGTGACAGAAAGAACCGGAATGTTGGATCCTGTATTCCATGAATAAGAAGTCGCCCCGGGATTTGGCGAGAGGTAAATACTTTCACCATTACAATTTACAGTATCGCCATTTGTGATCGTAAAAAAGGCCGGATAATCGAAATAAATATTAGTAAAGGAAGACTGCTTTGTACATCCGTTATTATCTTTAGCAATAACGTAATAAGAGATATCATCATTTGCTGTGATAGAAGATGTTGTTTCCCCAGTGGACCAAACATAGGAAACACCTCCCCCCGCAGCGAGAAGGGGAAGATTATTATAACAGGTATACACATTACCGGAAGGAGATATAGATGCACCGGGCAATGGATTAACTATGACCGATACGGGTCCCGCTGATAAAATACCACAGGCACTTGCTACGGTAACAACATAAGATCCCGGAGAAGTTACTTTAATACTATTTGTTTGGGCTCCTGTAGACCACGTATATGAAAATCCTTGTGAAGCAGTAAGATTTACAGAACCTCCAGCACAAAAAGTAAGAGGCCCACTGGCTATTATCTGCGCAGGTATCTGAACTTTTATTTTTACCGGAGTGGATTTTGCGGAGCAACCGGACGAATCAGAAACAATAACAAAATAACTTCCTGAATCTTTTACAGATATAGAAGGCGTCTTTGCGCCGTTTGACCAGGAATATATATAATTTCCCTGAGGAGCTTCCAGCATTGTGGAGTTCCCTAGACAAAGAACGCTGTCCCCATTTACAGTAATTCTGGAAACAGGAGGAATGCAGAACTTAACCACCCATGCATCGTTTTTACCAAAACTGTTTTCAGATTTGTCCTTCCCCGTCTGTGAGGTAGAAGAACCTGTGAGAACAAAACCATTCGGCGAAGCTATAGCACCCTTAAGTATTTCCTCTCCTGAGCCTCCGACTATCTTTTCCCAGTTTTTATTCCCGAGAGAATCAATATTTATGATGTAAAACTCCCAGTCATTTAAACTTAGACTATGAGTAAAACCAGATAGCAGATAGCTTTTATTATACAGGGGCGCAATAGTCATTAAATTATCCCCATTGCTATAATTAAACGTTTTTTCAAAAATTTTTCCGCCTGAAGTATCTATTTTAATAACCCAGTAATCAACTCCGCTATAATTGGGCGAGGTTTTATTTCCCCCTATACCTGAACTAGATTGTCCGGCAAGCAGAATAGAGTAATCTGAGACTTTGCACATAGAGGATAAATAATCACCCTGAGTCCCTCCATAGGTTCTGTCCCAGATTTTTTTTCCAGTTGAGTCTGTTTTGACTACCCAGTAGTCACCATAAACAGAACCCACTCCTCCTTGATTAGGATTAGTTTTTGCTCCCCCGGCATCTGAATAAGAATATCCCCCAAGTAATAAATCCCCGTTTTTAAGTTCCAGAACATCTGAAAGGTAATCGTCACGATTGCCTCCAAAACGCTTATCCCAGATTTTATTTGCGTTCATATCTATTTTAATGATCCAGTAATCATAATATCCAAAGCTGGGTTGTGATATATCTCCTCCCGACCCCGTGATGTTACTACCAATAAGTATATTCCCATCTTTCAGTTGCAGAAATTTGAGGTAATTCGTCGAAGAGCTGGGATAATTACTTCCGCCGAAACTTTTTTCCCAAACTTTGTTCCCCACCGAATCGAGCCTAATCAGCCAGATGTCGTTGATCGATTTGAGTGGAGAGATTTTGTTCCCGCCGGGATTGGAATTGGAAAAACCCCCAAGGAGAAGACCCTTATCCTGCGGAAGGAAAATCCCAGAGGTAACCTGGAAACCATCATCTTTTATTCCACCATAACTCTTATCCCATATCAACTTTCCCGTAGAGTCAAGACGTATTACCCAATAATCCCATCCTCCCATGGAAGGGGCTGTCTTATTTCCTCCGGGAAGGGAAGATGAATTGCCAGTGACAACAAAACCTCCATCAGGAAGTGAAACTATACTATATCCATTGTCGTCATTAATGCCTCCAATGGTTTTATCCCAACGGATAACGGGCACTTGTGAATAAGTCTGATTTATAAGAAAGATAAACAAACAACACCATGTGAAATAGTTCTGCTTTAATGAAAGTTTAAAATGAAAAATATTCATATTAACGGCATTAAGAGGGTCAAATCAAATTTTATTAGCTTACACTAGAAGATTAGGAGCTACGCCTATCACAGATAAAGTTAAACGTTTTGTAATGCAATTCAAATAAATTGCAGGATGATAGAAGCTGCCAGATTCAAGAAGCAACCCGTTTAACAATTATAAAAAATCACTTCTTCAGATCAAACGACTCCATAAACTTAGTTGTGTAATTTCCCTTAATGAAATCCTCATTCTTCATCAATCGTAAATGGAACGGGATTGTTGTTTGAATCCCTTCAATAACAAACTCACTGAGCGCGCGGTGCATTTTTGCGAGAGCCTCCTCGCGGGTTTGGGCAACAGTGATCAACTTAGCGATCATTGAATCGTAATTCGGAGGGATAGTATAACCTGCGTAAATATGTGAATCTACACGAACACCATGGCCACCTGGTGTATGAAGCGTAGTGATTTTTCCGGGACAAGGCCTGAAATTGTTGAATGGGTCTTCCGCATTTATACGGCATTCGATGGCATGTAATTGCGGATAATAATTTTTTCCGGAGATTGGGACCCCGGCGGCTACCAATATTTGCTCGCGGATCAGGTCGTAGTTAATTACTTCTTCGGTGATCGGGTGTTCAACCTGGATACGGGTATTCATTTCCATGAAATAGAAATTCCGGTGCTTGTCCACCAAAAATTCAACCGTTCCAACACCTTCGTAATTCACAGCCATAGCGGCTTTTATAGCAGCTTCGCCCATAGCATCACGCAATTCCTTGGTCATAAAAGGAGAAGGGGTTTCTTCCACCAATTTCTGGTGCCTGCGCTGAATTGAGCAATCACGCTCACTTAAATGACATGCCTTCCCGTACTGATCGCCTACAATTTGTATTTCAATATGCCGGGGTTCTTCAATGTATTTCTCCATATACATTCCATCGTTGCCGAAAGAAGCGGCAGCTTCCTGACGGGCTGTGGTCCATGCTTTTTCAAGTTCCGAATCTTCCCAAACTATACGCATTCCTTTACCTCCGCCCCCTGCAGTAGCTTTCATAATAACAGGATATCCGATCTTTTTAGCAACCTTTTTTGCATCTTCCAGGTCAATAAGTAACCCTTCTGATCCTGGAATACAAGGCACACCTGCTTTTATCATGGTTGATTTGGCGGAAGCCTTATCGCCCATGGATTCGATCATTTCGGGAGAGGCGCCGATAAATTTCACATCGTGCTCCTTGCATATTTTTGAAAACTTCGCATTCTCGGATAAAAATCCATAACCGGGATGAATCGCATCTGCATTTGTAATTTCAGCTGCCGAAATAATGTTCGGCATATTCAAATAGGAGTCTTTGCTCAAAGGAGGTCCGATACAAACAGCTTCATCGGCAAATTTAACGTGTAAGCTTTCCTTGTCGGCAGTTGAATACACAGCAATGGTCTGTATTCCCATTTCTCTGCAGGTACGTATCACACGCAAGGCAATTTCACCACGGTTGGCAATCAATATTTTTTTAAACATTTTTCCCTTTTTTAAACTGGTGCGGATAACAAATGTTCACGGATTTGCGAAAAGCCCAACATGTCCATTCGTAAATTCGCAACTATTCACTATTTGTACAATTAATTGGGATCCACCAAAAACAATGGCTGATCATACTCCACAGGAGTAGAATCATTCACCAGTATTTTTACAATCTTCCCTTTTACATCACTTTCAATCTCATTGAATAACTTCATAGCTTCAATAATACAAACGGGCTTACCGACAGTCACTTCATCTCCCACATTAACAAAGGGGGGCTTATCAGGGCTCGGAGACCGATAAAAAGTACCGATCATTGGTGATTTAATGGTTACATATTTCGAATCATCTGCTGATGTTACAGATTTTTTCTCTGCCGCCGGCTGGGTTGAAGATGTGGCAACAGGTTGTGCCGGTTGAGCGGCAATATGCGAAACAGGTGTAGTTATTGAAGGAAGAGTAGCCTGTATAACCTGAGTTTCAGCATATTTAACGCTGCCGTTCTTTGTTTTGATAATGATCTTTATGTCTTTGGTTTGAAGCTCCACTTCACTAACACCCGATTTAGCAACAAACTTTATCAGATCCTGGATTTCAGTTATTTTCATATGTGCCAATTTTTAATTTAAAACGATTGCTTGATTATTCGATTGAATTTAACAATAATTTGGGGACTATACTAAATAGTCACTTTTAAGAATTATACGCCCACTTCAAATAAATTGAACCCCAGGTGAACCCGGCGCCAAATGTTGAAATAATTATATTATCGCCTTTCTTCAACTGCTTTTCGTAATCCCAAAGACAGAGAGGGATCGTGCCGGCTGTTGTGTTTCCGTATTTTTGAATATTCAACATCACTTTTTCAAGGGTAAGACCCATCCGGTTCGCCGTGGCATCAATAATGCGTTTATTGGCCTGGTGAGGAACCAACCATGCTATATCTCCTGAAGTAAGTTTATTCTGCTCCATTATCTTAGCTGAAACTTCGGCCATGCCAACAACAGCCTGTTTGAAAACAGTCTGCCCTTCCTGGTAAACGTAATGTTCTTTCGCATCCACAGTAGCATGCGTAGGAGGCTTCACTGATCCGCCGGCCTTCTGATGCAGGTATTGCGCACCTGATCCATCAGCATGAAGGATTGAATCGATTATTCCTAACCCTTCGGTATTGGGTTCGAGCAGAACCGCTCCGGCTCCATCTCCAAAAATAATACAGGTAGAACGATCCTCGTAATCTATAATGGCCGACATTTTATCGGCACCCACAACAATAACCTTTTTGTATTTGCCGGTTTCGATGAATTGCGAACCTGTAGCAAGTGAAAAAACAAATCCCGAGCAGGCTGCAGATATATCATATCCCCAGGCATTTTTTGCACCGATTTTATTACATACAATATTTGACGTGGATGGAAAAACATGGTCGGGAGTTACTGTTCCTATAATAACAAGATCTATATCGAGTGCAGAGATTCCGCGTTTTTTCAAAAGCTCTTCGATGGCTTTCACACACATATCCGATGTTCCCAAACCCTCTCCCTTTAATATCCTCCGCTCCCTGATGCCTGTACGGGATTCTATCCAATCGGCTGTAGTGGGCACCATCTTTTCCAGTTCCTGGTTACTGAGTACATAATCCGGAACATATCCTCCTATCGCGGTAATGGCAGCTGTTATTTTAGTCATGAGGACCCTCCTGACCTTCCGCCTGAGGCAGAAGGAATTGTTATGTAAATGCTTGTTTAATTTTTTCGGCCAGTTTGGCTTCAGTAATATTTTTTGACAACAATACCATGTTCTTAAAAGCTGTATCGTTTGATATTCCATGACCAATAATTACGTTGGCATTAACTCCCAGAACCGGTGTGCCTCCGTAATTCTCATAATTGAACCGATCAAAGTATTCATCTTTAATGCCACGCTTCTTTATCATATAATAAAATCCTTCAGCTTCTTTTAACACTACATTGCCGGTAAATCCATCACATACGATTACATCGGCCCTGTCGTTAAAGATATCGCGGCCTTCAACATTACCGATAAAATTAAAATCATTGGAATCTTTCATTAATGTGTGAGTGGCCTGGGATACGAGGTTTCCCTTTTCCGCCTCTTCCCCAATATTCAGCAAACCAACCTTAGGGTTTTCGATCCCATAAACATATTTTGTGTATAACGAACCTAAAACTCCGAACTGGTATAGTACATCGGGCTTACAATCCGCATTGGTCCCCACATCGAGGATGATACCGAAACCGCCTTTGAATTTTGGGAGTAATGATGTGATGCATGGACGAATAACGCCTTGTATACTTTTAATAGTAAACATGCAGCCTACCAACATTGCCCCGGTATTGCCGCAACTGGCAAAAGCATCAAGCTTTCCCTCCTTAAGCATTTTAAAGCCTATTGAAATTGTGGAGTTGGGTTTTTGAGAATAAGCCTTTGTAGGATGTTCACCCATAGCAATAACTTCGGTGGAATGAACAATATCAAAATCGGCGGGATCAACGCCCTTTTTTGTAAGGATCGGGATGATCTGTTCTTTATCGCCGATGAGAACAAGACGGACAGATTTGGGAAGTTCTTTGAAAGCTAACACGGCTCCTGAAACAGCCGCATCAGGGGCAAAATCGCCTCCCATAGCATCAATACCAATGTTCATCAATAATTGCAGTTTGAGAAGATTAATTCCTTCAGGGATAACCGGAACAATTTTAAGATGGCAACATCCTGCTTAATTAAGCAGCAGCCTTTTCCATTACCACTTTACCTTTGTAGTAAAGTTTTCCATCGTGCCAATAGGCACGGTGCGTAAGGTGTACTTCCCCGGTAGTCGGACAAGTAGTTAAAGCGCTTCCGTGAGCTTTAAAATGAGCTCTTCTCGATCTTGTTCTTGCTTTGGAATGTCTTCGTTTGGGATTTGGCATTTTACTTTATTTTTAATTGTTAAACTTAATGTCTTTAAGCTTGTCCCATCGCGGGTCAACACTTTGATTTTGTTCAGCTAATTCAATTTCCTTTAATTTCTTTATCACTTCCTGGTTACACTCCAACAGTTTTTCATGAACGCGTTTCGCGGGAAGCGAGAGTATCGTATATTCATACAATTGGTGGGCGATATCCAGTTCACCATCGTTGGCGGATAGCGCTATCATGTCTTCCTCAGGCTTCTCATTAAGATCGGTTGTACCAACATATTTTACAAGCAACTGGTATTCCCCTTTGATCTTTACCTGGCAATCATCCCCGCAACGGTCGCAAGGCACTGTTACCTCGCCGCGTATAATAAAGTCGAGTATGAGCATGGTTGACTGTTTGTTAAGCCGCACATCAACCCGAACATCTCCCTTTTTAATTTCAGAATATTCTAACGCTTCAAAGAACTTATCGGTAAGGTTATACTCGTACTCATGTTTACCAAGACTCAGGCCACTGAATGAAATAATATATTTTCTTTTACCGGCCATTATATATGGTAAAATAAGGTGCGCAAAGTTATAAGATTAGGGGAGATATTATAAAAATAAAGGGGTATTTTTTGAGATTTTGCCAAAAAAATGAAGAAAATGGCGATATTTTGATGAAAAAAGCTAAAAAACAGGAGATAAATCGGAGGTTTTAGTTAGTAATCTCTTCACCCATTCATTAATCCGGGTATTCTTTATCTTAAATGACATCTCATTTGAAATGATTTATGACCTAATACAATGCTTTAAACCAGCTTAACTCTAATTAAGCCGGATGGCAGAATGCATCAATTATTTTTTGGGGCATTTTTTAAACAAAAATTTGATGGATTTTGTCACTCTTTATCTTTCCTTACCTTTTCTTTTCAAACCTTTATCCACCACTTGGACTGGATTATCAAATTTTGCAGAAACAGTTTTTCCAAATACATTAAAGCTAATATCACAAGCATAAAAATCCGAAATTGCCTCAGCAACAAACGCACTATCGGCAGTAGGCTTTAACTGAATATTTAACGTAGTACTATCCCTGAAAAACAATCTCACTTCACCGGAAATACCTTTACTATTAACTGTTTTTAATTTCCCGTCTAACAAGTAGATATATAAGTCTTTCCCTGGATTTTTCAGTTCTATATAATAATTTTCCGCCTTTTCAATCCTACCTCCATGCGGCCCCTGAGAATCAAATGCATTCATTGAAATAAATATAGCAATCACAAGAAAAAGTGCGATAAAAAAACCCCTTTTCTCTATTGATTTTAAAATTGTGTCCATGTTATTTGTATTTATCAATAATCCTATCCATTTTATTTTTTCGATGGCTTTGAAGGCTCATCTATATATGTCGAATCAGTTTTTGAAGGTTCGTCGATACGTGTTGGATCAATTTTTTCAGGTTCACGACCCGGAATTGGTTTCGTTGGATCAGGATTCTTATCAGGTTTTGTTGGAATCCGTTTTTGGGGATTATTAGGTACTGATTTATCATCAGTGTCTTTTTCGAAATCATTTTTTGTTTCCATAGCAAATTTGTTTTTAAAATTTTATTAAATGTAGAACCATCTTTTCTGTGATGCTAAATTATCGTGCCAACATCGTTCCATATTAAATTACATCGTTCATTGGGATTAGTTAACAATAAATTCAGCATTTGATCTCAATTCAATTTCGTTGCCAACTACAGCAGTAGGTGAATCGGCACCTACTTCAAAATCATTCCGGTTCAGTTTTCCTGTAATGGTAAATCCTACGGAGTTCTTTTTACTCATCGGGTTCAACACCTTGCCATTATAAACAACATCAAAGGTTATTGGCTTTTTTATACCCCGGATTGTAATGTTGCCCTCGAGTTTATAATTTTTATCGTTTATTTTTTTAAATGAAGTACTCTTAAAAACAATCGTAGGATACTGCGCTGCATTAAACCATTTTTCACTTTTCAAATCATTATCGCGCATTTCAATGTCTGTATCTATAGAATTAACAGATGCAGTCATTTCAATAACCGCATCCGTAAAATCATCTTTACTTGCCTTAATAGTTGCTTCTACATTTTTGAATCTGCCTTCTACGTGAGAAATTCCAAAATGAGTTGCACTGAATCCAACACTTGTATGGTTTTTATCCAGTACATACGTGTTTTGTGAAATTGCTATAGTAGCAATCGTAAATTGAATTATACTTAAGAATATTTTTTTCATTTTCTTTAAATTTAAAATTTCCTGTCAAAATATAGTGCCAATAAATAAAGTGCTGTTTTTTGTTCTTCTTCAATTATATGAGAAATTTTCACTGAAAATCTATTCCCAGCTTGGGAACAAATTTCTGCACCTCCGGCATATTTATGTTTTACCTTCAATCGCGTACACCTATCTCCGTTGCCGTGCAACATAACTACAATTCAGGATGATTAATCGAAAATTAACGTTTATTTTCTTTGATTCAGGCTATTTTCAATAGCTAAAACTAAAAGGCATGGATTAATTATTAAAAAAATACTTGCTCTTTTTATTTTACAGAAATACCGGAGGCTGCTGCTTTAAAAACGACACCTGGTTTTGACTTTTATTAAAAATTTACAGAGAGAAATGTTGCAAAGCATAAAAAAAAATAAACAACTACGCTGGATTTTAATTTCCATTTTTGCTTTACTCATTTTATTCCGTATTTCGTTACCCTACTTAGTACTTAATTATGTAAATAAAAAACTGGCAGAGCTGAGTGAATATTACGGTCATGTAAAGGACATTGATATGGCACTCATAAGAGGAGCATACGTTATAAAAGATATTAAATTAGTGAAGATCGACAATGTGAAAGGTACCCAAAAAGACACTATCCCTTTTTTTACCTCTCCTGTTATTGATTTATCTGTTGAATGGCGTGCATTGCTAAAAGGTTCTGTCGTTGGAGAAATATATGTAGAAGATCCTGTATTAAATTTTGTAAGAGGTGTTCACAAAAATGAAAATGTAAAAGCTGATACTGCTGATTTTAAGAAGCTTATTAAGGATCTATTCCCGCTCACCATTAACCATTTTGAAATTATGAACGGGCAGATACATTATATAGATCATGCGGCTAAACCTATGGTTGATGTAGCTTTAAAAGACGTTACTATAAAAGCCACGAATCTTTCAAACGTAAATGACAGCAACAAATTGCTTCCTGCACACCTCCAGGCCACAGGACATGCTTATGGAGGGAACTTTACTATGAATGTTGATTTTGACGCATTAAATGAAATTCCAACATTTGATATGAACGCAGAACTGACAGAGCTGAACCTTGTACTGTTAAATGATTTACTGAGAGCTTACGGTAATTTTGAAGTGACCACAGGTCGTTTCGGATTGTATACTGAATTTGCCGCAAAGAATGGGGAATTCGGGGGATATGTAAAACCTTTGATAAAAGATATAAAAGTCGCGATCTGGAAGAAAGATGAAAAATTAAAACAGGTATTGTGGGAACTGATTGTTGGAGGGGCCGCTGAATTGCTTAAAAATAATTATTCGGATCAAATCGGGACCAAAGTTTCGATTAAAGGCAAGTTTGATTCTCCCGACGCCAATATGTGGAAGGCTATAAGTTATCTTTTAAGGAATGCCTTTGTTCATGCCCTAAAACCTTCGATCGACCACTCTATCAATATTTATAAATTAGAGGACGATCTTAACAAAACATTTTTGGAAAAACTATTCGGGAAAAAGAAAAAATAATTCTTTCAATAGGTCACACAGCAAATTTAAAAATCAGCGTACATATTTCTCCACTGTCGGGACTGTTTTCCACACTTTAGGGTTCACTCTTTTATTTAATCGTTCATTCAAACTGCTTAAAGAGGTTTAGCAGGGATGGCATAATAATTGGCCACATCTTAAATAATAATTTAGTATAAATTCTTTAAATCTTTTAATTATGAATAAGCTGCTCTATTTTGTTGCCGTTGTATTAGTTATTGTGTGGGCAATTAGCTTTTTTGCTTACAGCGCCAGTGGATTAATACATCTCTTATTGTTAATTGCGCTGATAGCGATTATTTTAAGAGTAATCAGGGGAAATGATCCTGTATAGCTTTTTTCTTGTGTAAGAAATGGTCTTTAAGTAAGAGTTTTACTTTCATGTTTTCGGCTGCGTAATTTTTTCTTTTTCAAAAAAAATGCGAGTAAACTACTCGCATTTTTTCGATACCGTTTGTCAAGAATTGGATGTAGAACTCTAATAATCGTCATCATCCCTTAAATCTTCATCGTCCCTTGTTCTCGATTGGTCATTTTTCTTCTTCTCCGTATACTGACTTTTTGTTCTGGTTGTATCAGTCTGATTACGGGTAGAACCGGTTTTACCCCTTTGTTGATTTGATCTTTCCCGGCTTGAGCCAGCAGATCTTTCTTGATTTTTTTTCATGATTATTATTTTATTGGTTAGATGTAAACTGATATAAAAAATATGCCAAAGCAGAAAACGTATGTATATAATGAATTACACAATATTAAAGGATAAAAGACGGATAATTATTACTCAACTCAGGAATATTATTCCACATCTGTGTTATACAATGGGCACAATACGCAAGCTATAATTAATTGGCAATTAATTATTTGTGACAATAAAAAATAAGGTATAATTATTACACGCATTATTATAATATAATATTCATTCATTAAAAAATAGTCATGAAAACCACGAAAAAAACCACTGCGACTCGCACAGGTAAAACAAGAGAACGCTCAGGTATGCCAGAGCCTGAAAAAAACACCAATGAAGACTATTGGAAAAAGGAAAGCGATTTTGACAGCTCAAGAAAAAAAGACAATTCTGACAATAAACCCTCAGGCGAACAAAACCGCAAGAAGGAGAACTCCATTAATAATAACACCGATTTAAAAAGTGATTATGAAACCGGGTTCGCTACTGATAAAGAGGCTAGTCGGGTTATGCCCTATGATACAATCAATCCGGGCGATAAAACCAGCAAGTATAATTCTGAATTCAACCAATCAGGCAATAATTCAGATAAAACAAACCCTGATCCAGGTGGAGATAAAACCAGCACAGAAAAAAATGGAAACACTTAAAAGCTGAATACTTTAAAACAAAGACGCTTACAAATAAAAAAGCCGGGAGGATTCTTTTATTTATACGACGGGTTTTATAATTGAATAGCAATATTTTACTCGAAACGAGGCTTTAATTCTACAAAACACAAATTGTATGAAATCGAATTTGTTTTTTTTGACAAAAGCAATTCGCTGTACCTGAATAATATAAACCAATTAAAAAAAATAATTGCATTTGGTATTTTATTGGTTTAGCGATCATGGCGGAAACCGAAAAGCCTTAAAGAGAGTAGGAATATTTAAATTATATATTTTATGAAAACATTTAATAATCTATTTATAGGATTGTGTATAATAGGTTCAATCCTTTTTGTTAGTTGTAAAAAAACAAATGATGTTCAGCCAACCAATCAAAGTACCTCACCTAACTTTTCATTTAAAGGCGGTTTGGCATTTAGAGTAAAAAAAGATGGTAATGCAGTTCCAAATGCGACTATCAAGATTGCAGTTTCTCAATCAGACTTGTCATCCGATATTATACTTGCCTCAAAAAATACAGATGGAAACGGGTACGCCGACTTTGGTAAATTAAATGGAGGAAACTATTATTATAAAGTTGATGTAACTATCGGGATTACACCTTACCATGGTGAAGGGGTGGTACAAGTTCAAAATGGTGTGGATCTTGTCTAGGATCTGACACTTCAATAAAGTATAACCGGATTATATTTTCGGTATGTATGAGCTGGAAATTACTATATGATTGTATTTAAAGATTATTAGTGAATATGGATTTATAATTTAAAAAATCATGAAAACCAAAACCCAAAAAACGGAAATGACCACATTAGTGGAATGCATGGCAAAACTAATAGAAGAAGGCTATACCGAAAATTTTCTCATTAAGGGGAATTTCCTGGTGGCTGAAAATAGGAATAAGTACACTCCTGAACAAGTAAGGATAGTTAATTTTTATCGTTTCGAAGGAGAAAGTGACCCTGCAGACAATTGTATTCTTTACGCAATTGAAACATCGGATAAAAAAAAGGGTGCAATATCAGATGCTTACGGACCATACTCCGATAGCAAAATTACCGCATTCATAACGCAAGTGGAGGAAATATCCAAAAAGGAACACGAGGTACAGAACTAGCCAAAAGTTCAATTTAGGATTATCACATTTTGCTACATTTTTATTAGCTATGCTTATTTTATACATCACTACAATAATTACAGATCCGAAGGAATAAGATTTGCAGATAAATGCTCTCTAACCGATTCCAATGAAAATAAAAATATATCACATTCTGAAAGCTGGTAATTATCAAACTTCCCACACTGGGGAAAAGGTTTCCCCAGTGTTATTTCTGTAACTGATTTGTTTTTCTCTAATTACCTATTAATGATGCATTTATAAAACAAACAGATTGTGGCACAATATTGAAGAATATATAAGGATAAAACTATTAATTAACTCGCCTTTAACTGATTTACAGGGAAGGCTTAAAAAAATGAAAACATGGAAAATTATGGAAAAACTATCGGTGCGTTATTATTCGGAGCAGCAATTGGCGCAGCAAAGACCTGACGGATAATTTAAAAAGCAAAGCTGGAAAATTTAAAGACAAAGTAGAAAGTTTTGGAGAAAGAGCTGAAGATGAATTAAAGAAATCTGCCAATGGTAAAGCAGATCAACAAAAGTCATCAGCGGAACAGTATTCCAGGGTATAGCTGTAAATAAACAATTCAATTATTATTTATTTAAAAAATGTTTTATGCAGTACGAACAGCCATTTGAAAATATACTGGATAAATTTAAGAGATATATAGATACCTGTTATGATTTAACGGTTTTAAAAATTTCCGAAAAGGTTTCGGTTAACATATCAAGAATTGTTTCCCGGTTTTTAATTATTCCCGTTATAATTTTAAGTGTTGTTTTTCTAAGCTTTGCTGCTGCATTATACATTTCCTCTGTTCTCAATAATGATTATGAAGGATTTCTTATTGTTGGAGGAGCTTATCTTGCTTTAAGCATAATTATGATCTGTTTCAGAAAGATGCTGCTGGAAAAGCCCCTCCAAAATAAGATTATTAAAGAAATATGTAAGGAAGACCAGTTTTAAAAATAATGCTTTATGACAACAGGCACTGAAAAAAAGGCGATCAATAATTATATTGATCTTCAACGCAGAATTATGCAATTGAGAGTTCAAAAATACGATCAGGAACAAGAACTCAAAAAAGGTATTAAGGAAATTTATTATACAATTCATCCCTTAACTATTTTAGATAATTTATTACATAAGCTTTCACAAAACAATGAGGTGAAGAGGGACCTGAAAAGTATAAGCTTAAATGCCTGGGCAAGTTACTTCATTGGTAGAATATTTGGCAGATCAACATCTTTAAAAGGATTCCTTTCATCGGTAATAATTGAAAAAGTGGCTGTACCGGTGTTAGATAAATATTCTACTTCGATTTTCAATTCTTTAAACAACTTTATTAAGCGGTTCATTAACCGACATGATTCCGGCAATTATCCTCCCACTCACACTGAAGCTCTAGTTCCTACCGAGGATCGATAATTTATAAATAAATCTACTGTTGTTAACAATAGTCTAAATGAACAAACTGCATATTTAGCGTTAAAATTACTGGACTATTGATTAAGTAAATAAATTTTATTTTAAGGAGTAAACTTTCTTTTTTTGTTTTCCAACTCTCAACCCAAGTACTATCAAAATTTTTTTAGGGGAAATATTAGAATTTATCTTGAATACGCCTTTTGTGGGATTTAGTGTTTTTGTGCTTTAGTGGCAATTTGATTTTGGCCACCAAAACACGAAAACTCTATACCTGCCGGTCAGGTTTTTCCATATATTTTTTTGAAAATGTATATAATAATCTAATTCGATATAACCTCTATCATACACAAAATAATTATATACACGAAATCACCCGCTTTAGATTAATCATATACCGAATAATCCAAACGAGTGAAAATCGCGGGAACAAACTCAAGTTAATTTGTGTTATTTAATTGTGATTGGAGACTATTATCCTATCAAATTAAATATCTAACCAAATTCTTGAATTTATTTATATAGACACTTCCTTCAGGAAGCGGACAACACAATTATTTTGCTATGTAAAATAGTTAAGGCATAACGCCGGGGTACAAACCGGCGCTATGCCCTCCACGGTAGCTTATTTACTTTGCTTTCCACTGCTTTGACTACTCTGGTTGTAACTCGAACTATAATCCCGGCTCTCACCTGAAGTTTTAGTCCCTCCCTGGCGGTTCTCTTGTCCTGCAACGGGAGTTTTGCCTTCACGACCAGGCATTGAAGTACCTAGATCTTCGTTTTCTGTCTCTGAAGTGTTAGTTCTTTCTTCCTCAGCAGTAACTTCACGTTGATTACGGTTAGCTTGATTTTGTTGACCTTTTTGATTTTGTTGTTGACCATTTGGATTGTTTTGAAACCGTTGGTCTTTTTGATTTTCTGACATTTTGTTTAGGTTTTAAATTGTTTAATTAAATTGATTATTTGGTACTCGAAAAATTTATATGTTATTATCTACTCTGCATTAACTGCTTCAATATTAATGGAAGATTCTGCAATTTCAGAAAGTCTCTCATCAGCTTCTTTTTCTTCATTAAGTGTTTCGTTAAGCAATGTGACAGCCTTGTTTTCACCTAATATTTTTGCAAACGCAGCAAGCGTTCCATAACTGGCTATTTCATAATGTTCCACTTTCTGAGCTGCCGAAATAATACCGGCATCACGTACGAATCCCTTTTCGCTATATTTCATAATTTGCTCACTCTCCTTAATTAAACCAGCCATCGCTTCACATTTCTTTACCTCGGCTGGAGCGCCAATTGAATCAAAAATTTCTTCCACCCGGCTTACCTGTTCCTTCGTAACAGAAAGGTGGTCAGAGAGTGCTGCTGCTAATTCCTCAGAAGTCGATTCCTTTATCATTTTGGGAATTGCCTTAACCAAGGCCTTTTCAGCCCAATATATGTCCTTTAATTCATCTTCAAATAACTCACGCAAACCCTGACTTGTATCGTCCTGTGAAGAAACTGCATCCTGCGTATTTTTTTTACTTGTGCGATCTTCATTTTTTGAATTTCTATTTGATTTCATTTTGTTCTGTATTTATAGCGTTAATAATACTGGTTAAGAATTTCAGATTTCTTTATTCAAGAAGAATACCAAAACAACGTTCGTCCGGAAAACCTTATTCCAAGGCTATTTCACGATTCTCCTTGCGTTATCTTAAAAAATATTGTGCAAAAGTTATCCCACTATGGGGAATAAACTACCAAAACCGGTGGTTATGTTTATGAAAAAATCATTTCAATACTTTATGCTGATTTTTGCAAACATGGAGGATGAAAAATCTAATATTATGGAAAATTATTACCTTTAGAGCCCTGATTTTAACAAAAAATCAAGTTGACTCGGTAGCTCAGTGGTAGAGCAGTTGACTCTTAATCACCGGGTCGGGAGTTCGAGCCTCCGCAGGTCACACTCTTAACAAGTCATTTAGCCATATATAGCTAAATGGCTTTTTTACTTGGCTGCATTAAACTTGAACGACATGATCTTTTTACTCTGCAGGTTTACCCTTGCCGTGAAATAGCAATTCCCGCCGCCTTTAACAAAATACATTTCTTCGAAAAATTTTTCCGGTTTGGTACAGCAGGCATTTACATAAACTATTCTCTGCGACATCATAATAGAACCATAGTATTGCCTGTAATACTTATCTACCTGCACAGTTGTTGCCTGTGGAAATTTTTCTTTAATGTGGGCCTTTACAATAGAATCAACAAGAGTGATCTCATCAGGTATTGGCGTAAAACGTGAAGATGGAGCGTCATTGGTAGCATGCGTTGGCTTTTCCCTGGGGAATATGACCGTTTTAACACCTGCAGTATCCTGTGCGCTGCTTATGCATGTTAGTGTAATGAATGCTAAAAAACATGTTATGGATCGTATCATTTTCGGTTGGTTTTATTTGAAGCTCAAATTACAAAATAATAAATACACCTGCAAAACAGGCGATGTAGTTTTCCGGTAACTCATCTGTCCATCAACAGAAGTTTTTTCATCTCCTTCTTCATGTGACTGAATGCCTTTCCGATAACAACAGAATAAGATCTGTCAATAAAGGTTTCCACAACTTTTGTTCTCTTACTTATTACGGTTAAATAAAAATTACTATCCTCGTCCATATCGAGGGATATAGTGTACAGCTGAAGTATATTTTTGAGTTTGCTGGTGTTTTTCATTTTAACACTTAATCTTCTTGATTTTTCTATTCATGTAAAATGATTTGATGATTTGATGCGCATCTCTGTTATCGGGATATTTTGTAATGTACCTTTCAAGCATTTCAATCTCCGAAACACTTTCGCTTTTATCAATATAACCGAACCCAATGTATTTTCCATTCCGAACCTGAACAATGGAATTTTCATTTACAGTTCTTCCCTTGTCGAACATAAAAAAGGAACGGTTATTTAAACCTGCTGATTCAATAGCCTGAATAACCCGCTTGTTATATGTTTCAGGAGATTCCTGGTTTATACATGCTCCATTGCATTGTTTTAACCGGTAATTAAAACACGCGGCCTGTGAGTCATACAGACCGGAGAGTTTCTGGCAAAGGGTGTATTCATTCACCAATTCATGTAAATAATCCTTAGCGGCATCGTGTGTAGTGAAAGAGGCAATTGGTGAAGATTCATTTGTGACTTTAATTACCCTTAAGTTTTTATACCCATTCAGATCATCAAATGCTTCAATGCCATAATTAAATGCGGAACGCCGTTTGGCATGGTTAAACAAAGGCTTGTGTATTTTTATTTCGTTCGACTCTAACAACAAGGCAACCAACTCGCTGCCGGTAACAGTAAAATCAACATTCACAATGCTGTTCATTAAGTTAATGGCTTTTTTACTCGTACTGTTCCTGAAATGCGACAAGGCGCGCTGGCGCATATTATTACTTTTGCCTATATAAATAATATCTCCTTTATCGTTGTAGAAATAATACACGCCTGTTTCTTCCGGCAATTTTTCAATGAGCGCGTTGCTTTTGGCAAAAGACACTTTACGGGTCAATTGCTCAATTCCGAAATTTTTGTATTGGGGATGTTCGTTCTTTACCCGAAGTAGCAGTTCAAACAATTCGGTTGTGGCAATGGCATCACCCTCAGCTCTGTGCCGTGCTTTATTTCCAATATTTAACTCATCGCACAAATTACCTAAACTGTATGAACGTTTGCCGGGCAATAATTTACGGCTTAGCTGTACTGTACATAATTTTGGTAGTGCAAAATCATATCCCAGACTTTTGTATTCCTGCCGGATAAACCCATAATCAAATCCCACATTATGCGCGACAAATATTTTATCCTTTGTAAACTCAATAAGTTGTTTGGCAATATCGTAGAACCTGGGCGCATCGGCCACCATTTCGTTGCTGATGCCGGTAAGGCGTGTAATATGATACGGAATCTTTACTTCTGGGTTAATGAGTGTTGTAAATTTATCCACCACACTTAAACCATCGTGTATGATGACTGCAATTTCGGTGATGCGGCTGGCGGTGTAGGAACCGCCGGTGGTTTCTATGTCGATGATGGCGAACACTATTCAGGGTTTGATGGAAAAAATTTATACGATATCGAAATTATCTGGTGGCTTTGAAATCGCTTATTCTAAAAAATCCCACACTTACTTTTCTTGCTTGATCAAGAAAAGTAACAAAAGAAATCAAGACAAAACGATTCCTCCACACAAAGCTACGCGGCATCGCGTTTTGTCGCTTCCAACGCTCACGTAACAATATATTTTTTCTGAATATAGAAGAAGGTCATATTATGTAAAGATCTTTTGTTTTTACAATTTTCCTACTTTTTTATACTCGCCAGCTCCACCTTCATACTCCGGAGCATGGTCATTATACTATTCATATTCAGTTCGTCGGGTTTGCTGTCGGATAAATTAAGACAGCAGGTAAACTCCCATACTTCAAGCACATCGTGCAAATGAACGGGGTAAGGCTGGTAAAGCGGGTTATCAGAATGTAATATTAATGTGCCGTCCTTTTTTATATTATTGAATACACGCTTGTACACAATGCCATCGTGCTTTGTGAGCAATACGTATGTCCGGGCGTTCTTAATGTCTTTTAATGATTCAACATATTTGCCTACTACATATGAGCCATCTTTTAACGGAGGCATGGAATCGCCTTTGATGGAAAAGGCCCTGTGCTTTCCTACAGGAATAAAAGGGAGATTCATTTTAGGCAAACTTTCGAAATACTCAGGATCCGCATACCCATTCAGGTAGCCGGCCGCGGCCCTCGCGGGCACAACTTCTATCAGATCGTTGCCTTCTTTGTCTAAATAAATTGGAAATAACGTCCGATTGTTTTCAATTTCCATTAACGTGTTAAGCTGGGTCTTTGTAAGATCAACTTTTACCATCGCGTCGATGGCCACATGAAAATAGACGGATAATTTAATGAGCATTTCTATGCTCGGCTCGCTTCTGCCCTCTTCGTACGATCCTAACCTGGACCGTGTGATCTTTAATTCGTCGGCAAGCTGCTCTTGCGACATATTTTCAAGGGCCCTCAGGTGTCTGATGTTCTTTGCTATTTTTGACATTGCTACAAATTTTAGCACTAATGTACTACAAATGATGGCAATTTCAAAATCTGCAATAAAGCTCTCCCCCTATATTTACGCTATTTTTTCGACCGCTCCTCTTGCTACTCTACGGTAACCGACTTCGCCAGATTCCTTGGCTGGTCAACATTACAGCCGCGCATTACAGCAACGTGGTAGGATAATAGCTGCAATGGGACTACAGAAATTAGCGGCACCAATATTTCATCCGTTTCCGGTATCTCAATGGTAAAATCAGCCAAGCCCTTTACAACAATGTCTCCCTCGGTAACAACTGAAATGATTTTTCCTTTCCGCGCTTTCACTTCCTGTATGTTACTCACCACCTTTTCATAAGAGGCGCCCTTCGTGGCAATAACCACCACTGGCATTTCCTGATCGATGAGAGCGATCGGGCCATGCTTCATTTCAGCGGCTGGATAACCTTCGGCATGTATATATGATATCTCCTTGAGCTTCAGGGCACCTTCCAATGCAACCGGGAAAGTATATCCGCGGCCCAGGTAAAGGAAATTGCGTGATTCTTTGTAAATATCAGCTATGTATTTTACCTGTTCGTTTGTCTTTAATACTTTTTCAACCTTTTCAGGAATTGCCTCCAGTTCATTCAATAACTGGTGGAAGCGGGATTCAGAAATACTTCCTTTTTTTCGTGCTATACTTAATGCCATAAGTGTAAGCACCGTGACCTGCGCGGTAAACGCTTTTGTTGATGCCACTCCTATTTCAGGTCCCGCGTGGGTATATGACCCCGCATGTGTAGTGCGCGGAATGGTTGATCCTACAACATTACAAACTCCTATAATGGTTGCGCCTTTTGATTTTGCCAATTCAATGACCGCGAGCGTATCCGCTGTTTCGCCCGATTGCGATATAGCGATCACTACATCGTCTTCATATATGATCGGGTTGCGATAACGAAACTCCGACGCGTATTCCACTTCAACCGGAATTCTCGCGAGATCTTCGAAAAGATATTCCGCTACGAGTCCCGCGTGCCAGGATGTTCCGCATGCTACAATAATTATACGCTTGGCATTCACAAATTTCTGTTCGTAATCCGCAATGCCGCCAAGGTTAACAATTCCCTTATCCGAACTTAAGCGCCCACGCATACTATCCTTTATAGAACGCGGTTGCTCATAAATTTCTTTCATCATAAAGTGATCAAACCCGCCCTTTTCCAACGCTTCCAGTTGTATCTGCAATTCCTGCACATACGGCGTTACCGCTTTATTTTTGATCGTTTTTATTTTCAACTCCCCGCTGCGCGGCACAAAAGCGATCTCTTCATCCTCGAGGTACACTACGTTTTTTGTATACTCAACAATTGGCGTGGCATCCGAAGCGAGAAAAAACTCATCTCTGCCGATACCGATCACAAGCGGACTTCCTTTTTTAGCCGCGATCAATTCATCGGGATTTGTTTTTGAAAGCACTACTATTGCGTAAGCCCCCACCACCTGGTTTAATGCTACGCGCACCGCGTCGCCAAGTTTAAGTTTATCTGTTTGTTGTATATCCTCAATAAGATGAACAAGTACCTCTGTATCGGTATCACTTGTAAATGTATGTCCGCGCTTTTTAAGTTGTTCTTTTAATGGTGCATAGTTCTCAATGATCCCATTGTGTATCATTACCATGCTTTTGCTTTCTGAATAATGCGGATGGGCATTGGCATCGTTTGGCTCACCGTGTGTAGCCCAGCGTGTATGACCTATTCCAATAGTGCCTGTCTTTACTTTGCCTTCCGTGAATTTTTCAAGGTCACTTACTTTGCCTTTACATTTGTATACATTCAGGCTGCCGTTAAGCAATGCCACTCCCGAGCTATCGTATCCACGGTACTCGAGACGATGAAGACCCTTTATTAATATTGGGTAGGCTTCCTTTTTTCCGATATATGCTACTATGCCACACATGATTTAATATAGTTTGGTATAGGTTAAACGAAATTTTAATTTGTTTGATACTTTACCCGAACCGTAAAGAACTGTACGGCCAGCGTTAACTGCGCCGCCTGCGGCAAGTAAATAAAATCCATGATCTGTTTTCCTGCCGTCTAAAATAGATTGAACGTGTCTTGCGATATTGAATCTGTATTCCTGTGTAGTGGCATTATACTCTCCGCCATAAGCGGATGCCAGCTCATAAAAATCGATCGGAAAATCAAACTTGCCGGGAACTGAGTCAATTGCAACCAGGAAAAGTTTCGGATGCGCGTTGTAATCGGTTGAAACGGTCGAGCCATCAACTTTAAAAACAACTTCTGCTTTATTAACAGCAATTGGACCTTTGCTTGTCCAGTTTTTTAAATACGGCAGCATTAACATGGTACGTATGCCTGCAGCAGATTGTATATATATATAATCGGTGTCGTTAATACCATTGTTTATCCTTGCATCAACCGCGGTTGAAGTGTAATCATGCTGAAAATTGTTAAAATAGGCGGTAGTTCCATTTATCTCGAAGGAATAATTAAGAGTGTCGCCGGCAGCAGGGCTGCTTATATGACGCCGGTAGTATAATGTAAGTTTTGTATATGTGCCATGCGGATCAAAATAGAACACAGCTCCCTCTCCCGAAGCCTGCGTTGCATTGGAAGGTGCAACATATATCCCTTTAAAGAAATTATGAAATGCGGTATTATCGGCCAGGTTAGCGGTTCCGGATTGCATGAGTATTCCGGCCGCAAAAGCGCTGTCAAGTTTAATACGCAGGTGAGGCAATACTTTTACACCTTTAAGCAGCACATTGCTGTCGGGAAAAAGACTAAGTTTTTGAGAACCGATCAGGCTGCTGTATGATAACATCCGGTTTGAATAATATGTACTATCAACTGTAAGCCCCTGGGTAAGTTCATACACATTGATCGTCTGTTGATCCGCAGACGATCCGTATAATTTGCGGCCATCTGTGCTGGTTGTACGATATTGCAGAGTGAGCACAGCTGAATCCAGCACCAGCTCGGAAGCGGGGCCAATGCCATTAGTAAAATCAATGTTGTTTGAATTATTAAAAATATTCAATTGAGTAAAGAAGGAACAGGATGTTTTACCAAAAACAGGATCAACATAGCTTCCCAAAAATAACAATGAAGAATTATTGGTCTTCACCGAATCATCTTTCTGCACATAACTTAATACCGTGGAAGTATCTTTGAATTCAGAAGAGATCAGATCAGTTACAGGCTGAACATCAAGCCCGATCTTCCCCTCCTTTTTACATGAATAGATGCCGGCGCAGGTTAAAAAAAACAGTGTTATAAAACGTATCAAATTATTGTTGGTATATGCGTTCATCCCCGGATTTTCAATGCCAGACAAAAATACTAATAAAACTCCGACATAACCCCTGACAGGGTTTTGAAACCCTGTCAGGGGTTATGTCGGAGTTTTTAAAAACAATTGTCCCGCGTGGGCGGGACAATTGTAACGGTTATTTTGTCTTTTTACCTGTCTGCCGGTAGGCATGGCTTTTTGTTCATGCCATGGCAAACTCTTCTGCCAGTACCTGCTCATAAAAATCATTGTAAGCATCTATATAATCCGCAGGTGAATGATAATCAAGCATAGGTTTATCCGCTTTTTTGATGTATTTTTCAACATCAGAAGATATTTTCGGACTTGCTTTGATCACAGCATCTGAATATTGCACCGCTAATTTATTGATATTGGCAAATGACGGAACTTTAGCAGCATCCAGGTCATTTTTACCAATTCCCTCAAAAGCAGCTTTTTTAGTGAAATCTTTATGCAAGGCTGTTGGAAACTCATCATCATATACCGAGTAAACTACCTTGGTGTTTTCGAACATCGGATCCTCCGCATATGACTTTTTAAGATACACCGGCAATAAGCTTGTCATCCAACCATGACAATGTACAATGTCGGGTGACCAGCCTAATTTTTTAATGGTTTCAATGACCCCACGGCAAAAGAAAATAGCACGCTCGTCATTATCATCAAAGAAATGTCCCTTTTTATCCTGAAAAACAGCTTTACGTTGAAAATAGTCTTCATTATCAATAAAATAAACCTGCATGCGGGCCGATTGAATAGAAGCTACCTTTATTATAAGCGGATGGTCAGCATCATTAATGATCAGGTTCATCCCTGAAAGGCGGATCACTTCATGCAATTGGTTCCTGCGTTCATTAATAGAGCCAAACCGGGGCATAAATGTACGAATCTCTCTGCCACGCTCCTGTATGCCTTGAGGCAATTGGCGGGAAAGAGTTCCCATTGGTGTTGGTTCTAAATAAGGCGTGATCTCCTGTGATACAAATAAAATTTTGGCTTTTTTCATGGTATGTATATTGAGTGAGTACGTTGATATTAAAGGAAAACAAAGGTACTAAATATTAACAAGATTATCAACATTAACCTAATGTTTAAGGCTCTTTGTCTTGAAAAAACAGAAGTTTATCGTTACGTTCTTTATATGTTATTGATTGCTAAGTAGCTATACAACGGGGCTGTACCATAAAAATTGCTTTTGTAGAACATTTTAACCAGAAGTGGGTCTGTATTATCGAACTATTCCGGTAGCCTGTAACAATTAATAATTACTTTTAACCCGATTTTAAGTGATACCAATGCTTGTTTTTGAGAAAAAAACCGATCTGGAGAGGCACCTGACCGAGCAGCGTAAAAAAGGTCATACTATTGGCTTTGTTCCAACCATGGGAGCCTTACATAAAGGTCATATTTCCCTTATTGAACGCTCAAAGGCCGAAAATGATGTGACGGTTTGCAGCATTTTTGTTAATCCAACCCAGTTCAATGATAAAAGTGATCTGGAAAAATACCCGAGACCAATTGAAGCAGATAAAGTACTTCTTGAAAAAACAGGCTGTGATGTATTGTTTGTTCCAGGGGAAAAGGAAATATACCCGGAAGGCGGAGAGACAAGGGACGTGAAGAAAGAGACGAGGGACGAAGGGCGAAAGGTGAGAGAGGGAATTGGTAATACGGATATGGGAATTGTTGGTACTACTGTCCAAAACCTGCCCGCCGACACACAGTTTCAGCGCCGGCAAACCAGTCTCAAATCTGACAATCGGTATTTACAGGTAAACTTAGGCGACCTCGATAAAGTAATGGAAGGCACCCGCCGGCCCGGTCATTTTGAAGGAGTGATACAGGTTGTAAGCAAACTGCTTGATATTGTTAACCCCGACAGGGCCTATTTCGGACAAAAAGATTTTCAGCAACAAACCATCATTAAGGAAATGGTCCGGCAGCTTAATTATGGGGTACAAATTGTTACCTGCCCGATTGTCCGTGAGCCGGACGGACTTGCTATGAGCTCACGCAACATTCGTTTAACCCCTTCTGAACGGGCAGTAGCCTGCATTATTTCGCAGACATTGTTTACCGTACAGAAATTAGCCGATAAATTATCTGTTGATGAACTTACCATGCTTGTTGAAAGTGAGATCGCTGAAAGCTCACTTACAGAACTGGAATATTTTCAAATAGCGGATGCCAGAACATTGCAACCTGTGCTTAACCTGGATAAAGCCGAAAGTGCAGTGGCTTGTATTGCGGTAAGAGTAGGCCAGGTGAGGCTGATCGATAATGTTATTTTAAAATAAATTCTGCTCTCTCACTTCTTACTTCTTATTTAATACTTAGTTTTGTTGTGCTATGAAGATAGATATATTAAAATCAAAGATACACCGTGTAACTGTTACAGAGGCTGATCTGAACTACATTGGCAGTGTTACTATTGACGAGGACCTGATGGATGCCGCTAACCTGATCGAGAATGAACAGGTACATGTGTTGAACTATAATAACGGCGAACGCTTTATTACTTATGTAATAAAAGGCAAGCGCGGGTCGGGCATTATTTGTCTGAACGGACCGGCGGCCCTAAAGGTATCATTGGGCCACCACGTGATCATACTTTCGTATGCATCAATGGATTTTGAAGAAGCAAAACAATTCAGACCAACTGTAGTTTTCCCGGATCCACAAACCAACAAACTAAAGAAATAAATTGTCAGCCCGTTTAAAATCAAGCATTAAGTTTATTGTTTTCCTTGGCGTTGGTGTGCTGTTAATGTATTTCGCGTTCCGCAATGTCGATCTGACGCAAATGTTTAACGACATGAAAGAAGCGCACTACGGATGGGTGATGTTTTCACTGTTGTTCTCATTGGTTGCGCACATGAGCCGGGCATACAGGTGGGGAATGCTCATTGAGCCATTGCACGTACGCCCTAAATTCAGTAATTTGTTTTATTCGTTGTGTCTGGGTTATTTTGCCAACATGGCATTCCCACGTTTAGGTGAAGTTACACGCTGCACTGCTCTGTATGAAGTGGAAGAAACGTCTATCGATTCATTATTCGGCACTGTCATTGCTGAGCGGGTAATCGACCTCATCAGTTTAATATTCCTCATCATTTTAACACTTGCCATCAACTTTAGCCTGTTCGGTAATTTTTTCATGACACTGTTCCGCGATAAACTTTCATTCGTGTCACATATCTCCTCCGCTTTTATTTTTATAACAGCTATTGTGGCATTTTCGATCATTGTAATATTATACACCATGCGAAAACGCATCGCTAAAATACCGCTTATCGGTAAAGTGGTTTCTTTTTTAAAAGGGATTGGCGATGGTCTGCAATCGGTATTGAAATTAAAAAAGTGGAAAGCATTTTTATTTCATTCCGTACTAATATGGTTCCTGTATTTTGTTGCAGGCTACTTTAGCTTTTTCTCTGTTCCCGAAACAACGGACCTCGGATTTTCGGCCGCGCTGTTTATTTTAGTGCTGGGCGGAATAGGGATGTCGGCACCGGTACAGGGAGGTATCGGCGCTTATCATTTCCTCGTTGCCGGCGGACTGGCCTTGTACGGGATTATTCCTCATCCCGACCCGATAACAGGAAAAGAGATCAGTAAAGGTTTGATGTATGCTACAATTGTTCACTCATCGCAAATGCTGTTGATCCTGGTATTGGGATCTGTTTCAATTCTAATGTTGAATATTGAAAAGAGGAAACAGTTGAAGGTTGGTTAAGAAAAGGTTTCAGGTTTCAAGTTGGCGGTTTAACCAAACTCAACCTGAAACCTGAAACCCGAAATCAAAACAAAAAATGCAAAAGCTTGAAGTAATAAAGAACCGCATACTAACCCGTGAATCATTAGGGCCGGCATTGGCACATCACAGATTGAAAAGCAGGAAAATTGTTTTCACTAATGGCTGCTTTGATCTGTTACACCTCGGCCATATTGATTATTTAAGCAAAGCCGCTGATTGCGGAAATATATTGATCGTTGGCGTTAACAGCGACAGCTCAGTGCAACTGTTAAACAAAGGAGCCAACCGTCCAATTCAGGATCAGACATCGCGTGCAACAATAATTGCAGCCTTACATTTTGTGGATATAGTATGTGTGTTTGACGAAGAAACTCCTTATGAATTAATAAAACTGATACAACCAGATGTATTGGTTAAAGGCGCCGATTACAAAGTGAACCAAATTGCAGGGCACGATATAGTGCTTGCAAATGGCGGAGAAGTGAAACTGATCGAGCTGGTGAAAGGGTATTCTACAAGTGCGATTGAGAAGAAGATAAAGGGAGGGTGAATGATTTCTTAATCCCAAATTAATTTAGAATTTGTAAAGGGCGTTTTGTAAGGAATAGTCATTCCATATACGGGACAAGAATAAAAGTGGGAATAACTCGTAACTTTACACTACAATGCAATTCAGAAAACACCTTTTTTGGGATACAGACATAAAGAATATTGATTACAAGCAGCATGCGCGCTATATAATTGAACGTGTTTTTATGTGTGGCAGCATTGAGGACATTAATACAATTTTAAATTATTATGGTGAGGAAAAAGTGAAAAATGAATTGAAACAGTGCAGGGAGTTCGATAAGAAAACCTTGAATTTTGTAAGTGTACTTTTTAATATTCCTTTAAAAGACTTCAGATGTTATACTATTCATCAGTCGACAAGCCTGCCCTGGAATTATTGAAAGAACTTAGTGGACGGAAAGACTTTTCCACATTTTCTTTAGCCGGCGGAACGTCTTTAGCCTTGCAAATAGGTCACAGAATATCCTACGATCTTGATTTTTTTTCAACACAACCATTTAATCCTGATGCCATTTCCCTTCAATTAAACGACTTTAAAAACAAAAAATATTTCTCGCAATCACAAAATATACTTCAACTTTTTGTAAATGATGTCAAACTTGATTTTGTTTATCATCCCTATAAACTGATTGCACCAGTTGCTCTACAGGATAATCTGCGGCTCTTTTCAATTGAGGATATTGCTGCCATGAAACTTTCTGCAATAACCGGAAGGGGGGCAAAAAGAGATTTTTATGACTTATTTTTTTTATTACAACTGTTCGATTTTAAAACAATAACAGGGTTTTATAAAGAAAAATATCCGGATGTAGAGCTGACATTGCTATACAAGAGTCTTTTATACTTTGATGATGCAGATCTGCAATCTGATCCCATATTAATAAAAGAAAAAATCACTTGGACTGAAGTGAAAAACAGGATCGGCAAAACGATTCAGGATTTTTTAAGAAATCAAATACACCCTTGAGCTGTGAACAAACTTACTTATTGGCCAACTCCCAACTAATTTAAAATGGCCAAAACCAAAACAACATATTTCTGTCAGAACTGCGGGGCGCAATCACCCAAGTGGGTCGGGCGTTGTCCTTCCTGTAATGAGTGGAACACGTTTGTGGAAGAAGTGATACAAAGAGGTGATGAAACAAAAACTCCCGGCATTGTAAGTACAAGCACACAACGTTCACAAAAGCCGCAATTGGTGAGTGAAATAAGTATCGGCACAGAGCATCGCATTCCTTTAGGCGATAAAGAACTGGATAGGGCATTGGGCGGAGGACTTGTTCCAGGATCATTAATATTATTTGGCGGTGAACCCGGCATTGGTAAATCAACATTAATGCTGCAGTTGGCACTTAATTTAAAAAGGTTGAAAGTGTTATATATATCCGGCGAAGAAAGCGAACAGCAGATACGGATGAGAGCAGAACGCATCGGACTGAATAATGCGAACCTGCCTGCCGAAGCTGGCACACTGAGCGGAGTCGAAGTGTCAGCGAAAGCAGGTTGCTACATTCTCACAGAAACCTCCACGCAAAATATTTTTAAACAAATTGAAATTCTCGAACCGCAGGTATTGATCATTGATTCGATACAAACATTACACTCGGCGCACATTGAATCATCGCCCGGCAGTGTGTCGCAGATACGAGAGTGCGCGGGCGAAATACTCCGTTACGCGAAAGAAAGCAATACTCCTGTTTTCCTGATCGGACATATTACAAAAGACGGCAGCCTGGCAGGCCCGAAAGTATTGGAACACATGGTTGATACCGTTTTACAGTTTGAAGGGGATCGCAACCATGTTTACCGTTTGCTGCGCACTATTAAAAACCGGTTTGGTTCAACCAACGAATTAGGTATTTATGAAATGCAGGGCGATGGCCTGCGGGAAGTAAGCAACCCCTCCGAAATACTCATCACCAACCGCGACGAACAAGTGAGCGGCGTGGCTATTGCTGCCACTATGGAAGGTATGCGGCCGATGCTTATTGAAACACAGGCCTTGGTAAGTTCTGCTGCGTATGGCACACCGCAGCGCTCCTCCACCGGGTTTGATCTGCGAAGGTTATCAATGCTGCTCGCCGTACTTGAAAAGCGCTGCGGCTTTCGCCTTGGCGCGAAAGATGTATTTTTAAATTTAGCAGGAGGCATACGTGTTGAAGATCCGGCCATTGACCTGGCAGTAGTTTGCGCTGTGTTATCATCCAATGCGGACATTCCAATTCCCGCTAAAATTTGTTTCGCGGCTGAAGTTGGATTGTCAGGCGAAATTCGTCCCGTAAGTAGGGTAGATCAGCGTATATCTGAAGCCGAAAAATTGGGATTCGAACAAATCTTCATATCGAAATACAACAAAAAAGGTCTCGATTTTAAAAAATATGGCATCAAAATAATTATGGTGGGTAAGATGGAAGAGGTATTTGGCTTGTTATTTGGGTAAGAAAGAGACCAAGAATGAGTGAAAGCGACAAGTGAAGTTATGAAGGTTCAAAAAATCAGCGTTTTCAACATATTTCTCCCCATTTAACTGTAAACATTTTTCACTCGAAAACATTTTTCCAACTGGTATATTTCATAGTTTTGTATTCTCATTTCCGCTCTTGTGCCGCACGATAATAACACCCACAGTAAAGTAACCGCAGCCGGACTTCTTGTAACGTTAGGGATCATCTACGGAGATATTGGCACATCGCCATTATACGTACTTAAAGCAATAGTTGGCGATCTCCCGATAAACAAAGATGTGATCATGGGAGGTATCTCCTGCATCTTTTGGACACTTACACTTCAAACTACCTTAAAATATGTAGTACTTACGCTTAAAGCCGATAACAAAGGTGAGGGTGGGATTTTTTCTTTGTATACCCTCGTACGCAAAACAAAAGTGAAATGGCTTATGTTCACTGCGGTAATTGGCGGAAGCGCTTTGCTTGCCGATGGAATTATTACCCCTCCCATTTCAGTTGCTTCAGCTATTGAAGGATTGCGTGTTATTAAACCCGACATTCAAACAGTACCGATCGTGATTGCGATCATTACCGCCCTGTTTATGCTCCAGCAATTCGGGACAAAGTTTGTAGGCCGCTTTTTTGGGCCGGTAATGTTAGCCTGGTTCTCCATGCTTGCCATTCTTGGCGTTTATCAATTAACCGAAGGCATAGAAGTACTTAAAGCGATCAGTCCGCATTATGGATATAATTTACTGGTGAAACACCCGGGGGGATTTTGGTTATTGGGGGCAATATTTCTTTGCACAACAGGTGCCGAAGCATTATACTCCGATCTTGGCCATTGTGGGAAAAAAAACATACGCACAAGCTGGATATTTGTGAAAACGTGCTTGCTGCTTAATTACTTCGGACAGGGAGCATGGCTCATTAATCACAGCGGCGAAACATTGACTGCGTTTGCAGGAGGAAACCCGTTTTATTCTATTATGCCGGATTGGTTCCTGTACGCAGGTATTAGCATCGCAACTGCCGCCACTGTGGTAGCCAGCCAAGCAATGATAAGCGGTTCATTTACACTTATAAACGAAGCTGTCCGGCTTAATTTCTGGCCTAAGGTGCGGATCAGCTATCCGACTATTCTAAAAGGGCAATTATATATTCCTTCCATAAATTGGATGTTGTGGGCCGGCTGTGTATTTGTAGTATGGCATTTCAGAGAATCTTCAAATATGGAAGCGGCCTATGGTTTGGCAATAATACTTACAATGCTAATGAGTACAACTTTGCTGGTATATTTTTTACGCATTAAACATTATCCGACTGTATTGATCATTTTGCTTTTTATTATTTATGTATTCATTGAAACATCCTTTTTGATCGCGAATCTTAACAAGTTTGAACATGGAGGATGGCTGACATTACTGATCGCTTCTGTACTCATGGTTACAATGCTTATCTGGTACCAGGCGCGTAAGATCCGTAACAGATATGTAGAATTTGTTAAAATGGCCGATTATGCGGATACCATAGCTGAACTAAGTAAGGACATGACCATTCCTAAATATGCTACCCACCTGGTATACCTTACCAGTGCTGATATGCAGGATGAGATCGAGTCGAAGATCATTTATTCCATTCTCCAAAAACAACCCAAGCGTGCCGACATCTATTGGTTTATACATGTGGATGTTGTAGATGAACCTTACAGGATGGAATATAAGGTGAATGAAATTATTCACGACGACGTTATCCGCATTGATTTTAAGCTGGGCTTCCGTGTTGCTCCACGCATTAACCTCATGTTTCGCAAAGTAGTTCAGGATATGGTAAAAAACCACGAGGTTGATATTACCAGCCGATACGAATCACTTAATAAACAAAATGTGATCGGCGACTTCCGCTTTATTGTTATCGAAAAAATTCTCGCATACGAAAATGAATTGCCGTTCTACGAAAAGATCATTCTTGATATATACTCTGTAATGAAACACTTGGGGCTATCGGAAGAAAAGGCTTTTGGCCTTGATACCAGCTCTGTTTCGATCGAAACAATTCCAATGGTTATTGCACCGGTGAGAGATCTTAGTTTGAAAAGGGTTTCTTGAGTTTATTATTAAGTGGGGGGATGATCACATCTCTAATTTCTCTACTCTTTTATTTCAAATTCGGATCAGCCAGTGCCTTCTTGGCTTTTACGTTCGTAGGATCGATCTCTTTTAATTTATTCCAGCTTTCTTTAGCTTTCGGGTAATCTTTTTTCAGCATATTGTAATAACCAAGATATTCATAGGCTTCAATAAGATCTTTTTTATTTTTTTCCACATCGGCTCCGACTTTCTCAATATATTTTTCATAATGTGGAGCGGCTAATCCTTTTTTTGAATCAAGGTCGAACTGGCTTTCGCAACGTGCCCTCCACAAATGCCCAACCGGCAAATTGGGCTGCAGGCGCGTAAGTTGCGCAAAAGCAGAATCACCTTTCACATAATCTTTACTGAAGTAATATGCACGACCAAGTCCATAGTAATCATTAGCTCCACCGATCTTGTCTTTTGATGCCTCGATCTTTTTATCATAATACATAATGGCACAAGGGTAGTTTTTTTGTTTCAGGCAGCCACTTGCAATGTCAGAGTACAGATCTGTTTTCGTGCTGTCCATTTGAATGGCTTTAAGCAAGCTGATGGTACCCAGTGAATCTTTTCCGGCTTTAACCTGGTTCTTCCCCAGGTATTCATAATCAGAAGCCAGCATTTTTTTACCAACCGCATTGGCTTTGATAAAAAATTTATTCATGTTCATCATGCCATTTACATAATCGCCTGTTTCGTAAAGGGAATAGCCCAATAAACGATACATGTTTATATCCGTTGTGTCCTTCTTTTGAATGGCATTAATTTCCTCAACAGCTTCTTTGTATTTTTTACTTACAAACTTGAACGAAGCATGCCGGATACGGGCGCTGATGTTATCATTCAACTTCAGGTATTTCTCATAATCAGCAGTTGCGCGCTCAGCCTGGCCGGCTCTAAAACGCAACTCGGCGCGCTCACGGAATGCCGGAGCAAAAGTGGAATCGATCGCTATAGCTTTGTTATAATAATCAAGCGCGAGATTGTAATTTTTAGCACGGCTGTATAATTTTCCTTCACGCAAAATAGCTTTGGTAAATTTTTTATCAATGTTCAACGCCTTTTCATAATTTGCTATAGCCATATTTCCATCGTTCTGCTCCAGGTAAGCATCACCGATCAATGTATATATTTCGGGGTTTTTAGGCTCTAATACTGAAGCCTGGTTAAGGAGGGTAATGGCCTCCGGAATTTTTTTCACATCCGCATTAATATAAACATCGGCAAGTTCCATCAGCACAGGTGCGCTTTTTGATTGCGAAATTGTTTTGGCTTTAAAAAAATTAGCGTCCGCATCAGTGCGATTTCCCTGCGCCTGTTGTATCTTACCCAGGCCAACATAATTAATGGCGTTATTAGGATTTACCTCTATCCCCTTTTGGTATTTCTCTTTGGCTTTGTCAAATAAGTCGTTTTTGAAATAGTTTTCGCCATAGTAATAGAAATAATTCCCATTAGTGGGCTCGGCTATGACAAGATTTTCAAATACTTTATTAGCGCTTTCAAACTGTTCGTTCTCTGTCATGCGGATTGCTTCATTAAGAGTTTGAGCATTCAAAACAGAACAATATACAATGAAATAAATAAATCCCAGAATTGTTTTCATAAGCTTTTCTAAATCAGTTTTTACAAATTTAATCTTTTGTTTCTATTTTCCCTCTCCTTCGGAGAGGGGTGCGCATGCCTGTGTGAAAGCAGGGTGAGGCTTTTAATGTATCTCCACCATCCGCGTCGGAGCAATTGATGGAACAAGTCCCATTTTTAATATAATACGCTGCCCCTTCTCTCCTGCCACAAATGATACAAACCCCATGCCAAGCCCGGCCCTGGTTTGGCGATTGATCATATAAACATCCCTGCAAAAGGGATAATCCTTCGTTTTTATATAAGCCTGGTAAGGCTTATAGTATTTTTCGGTGTTTCCGGCTTTGCTAATGCCCAACACCTTGATCTTCTTTAAAAAACCAATAGTTGTGCTATCATCTTTGTCACTTATCCAATTTACACTTACAACACCTATCGCGTTCTTGTTGTTATTTACATATTCGATCACTTCTGCATTCGACTTAACCGCGTATGCATTTTTAGGCAGCTGCGCCTGCTTTGAAAAGTTTGCAATGTACCTTGCGTTGGCCGAATTAGGATTGTCAAAAATTATTCTTATTCCACCAGTGGTTGATTTTTCATTTACCTGCTTCCATGTTGTATCAATACCTGCCATTATCCGGGCAATTTCTTCAAACTTAATGTTCGTATCAGGGTTTTCGGTGTTAACTACAAAAGCAATAGCATCCTCGGCAATCTTTGTTTCAATTGGAAAAATATTCTTCGCCCCGAAATTCTTTTTTTCTTCTTCCTTCAGCGGCCTGTTGATCACCGCTACTTTGGCCGAGTCGTTCATGAGCGCGATTATCGCATCATCTTCAGGAAGATACCTAGCATGCACTTTTGCATTCACATAAAGTGACTGAAAAGTGTGAATTTCAGTATCAAACAACAATGTATATGATTCATCAATTACAATATTTACATCCCCCGAAGTAGCTGTATCGGTCGGCTCCTTCATGCCGGGAGGGTTTATGCAAGAAGCCAGGCAAGTAAGAAATAAGAAGTAAGAAGGCCGAAGGAAAGGGGCGGGGATTCTCATCATGAATGCGCTTGATGTTGATTTAATTTCCTAATACGCTGTATTGTCAGAATAATACGAAAACCGGCATAAATAATAAATACTATCCCCAGCAAGATGCGGTTATCAGAAACTATATTTAAGAACAGGGTAGAAAAAATAAGGATGAGTCCGATGCCGATATAGACAGCTATCATGAAAAAACTAAAGTATAGAAGGATCTTATTCAAGGATATAAAAATTGTGTCATCCGGAACGGATAAGGATGCCAATGACCGGGATTACTTTAAAACAAACTTAATAGGCAGGTTAAACTGAACTGACACTTCTCGTCCGTTTTGTTTGCCCGATTTCCAGGGTGGCATCATTTTAACCACGCGCAAAGCTTCTTTTTCAAGGTTGGGGCCGCCAGCTACTCCACGCAGGGTTTTTACATCATTAATGTTTCCCGCTTTATCCACTACAAACGTTACATAAACTGTTCCCGATATACCATTCTCTTTTTCAATCTGCGGGTACTGCATATTCTTATTAATGAACTTGTACATTTCAGCCATCCCTCCGGGGAACTCCGGCATCTGTTCAACAACGGTGAATACTTCCTCTGCAACCGCCTCTACAACACCAGTGCCTTTTTCGTCGGGAATAATAATGTCACCATCCGTACCTTCCTGTGTTACCGTGCTGACCTGTACTTCAGTCTCTTGCGGCGGCGGCGGATCGTCCACTACTTCTTCATCAACAACCACAGGTGGGGTGAACTTTACCGTTTCCATTACAGGTGGCGGTGGCGGTGGCGGTGGCGGTGGCTCTGTTTCATCAATTGGAGGAGGAGCTGTGAGATCAACCGGTGTAATATCAACCGGCACAACAACTTCCTGCGATGTATTTTTGATCAGTTCAATAATTTTGGGAGTTATTGCAATAAGCAAAATAGCTGTGCAGGTAGATAAAAGCGCAAGTACCAATACCCTGTTATATTCTCTGCGGATCTGGTAGGCTCCGTATTCCTTGTTCCGGCTTTCGAATACAATTTCGTTCCTTACAGAGGAAACTACATTGTCCCATTTATTAAATAATGTGCTATCGTGCTGAGCCATCTTAAATATATTTAATTAGCCGCCTTTATTAATTCCAGTTCCGCGGGCATAAGATCAACAACCGCGTATTTACCTACCTGGGTAATATTTAATTCATCTATCAGGTCGATCATATTTTTGTAGGTCGCCTTATCGTCTGCTTTTAGAAGAACAGTTAAGGCTGCCTTTTTACTCTTTTCATCCCTTGCCATGCGCTTATACGTAGTATCGGCAATTTCTTTCTTTTTAAATTTATCCTCCAGTTTTTCTAATGCTTCTCGGGTTGGTTTATTTTTTTCAAGTAACACTTTCCTCACCCCGTCTTTAGAGAAATCTGTTTTTATTAAAGTTGTTACTGGTTTCCCCTTTGGATTATCTTTTGGATAAAATTCATCTGTGTAATAATAAACTTTATTGTCGTCCGTCATTAAAAAGGTCAGTGCATTATTTATTTTCATGAGATCCTTTTTGTCTTTTGGATCCGCCGGAAAATTAATTTCCATTGTTTTGGCCTTATTGAAAGTAGAGGTAAGTACGAAGAAAGTTAAAAGCAGGAAGGCCAAATCAACCATCGGAGTCATGTCGATCCGTGTTGACATTTTTTTGGCTCTTTTCTTCTCATGTTTACCATGACCGCCACCACCATCGCCTGTATTTACTTCTGCCATTTTTTAAGCTCTTTTGTATTTAGATGCATTGGAATTTGAAATTCCATAATTATCCTGATTATTTTTTTATTCTGCTCCGTCCTCCAGATTTGTTATCAAATTAAACCTATAAATGTCTTTTTTCTTAAAAACGTCGATTACCTGTTTTACAGCCATATAAGTGGCTCCTCCATCAGCTTTAATGGCAAAACGTATTGGCTCATATTTAAACTCACGACCAAGTTTTTCGGCCTTGTCCTTTTCCGCTTTTGCCTGTTTTGCGGCTTCGATCCGACCAAATTGAATCCAATCGCCTAACTGATTATTCATTGAATCGAGCGGCACTCCCGGAGATTTTACCTTTAAGCGTTCAGGGTCTTCCATGTTGATATACTCTCCCAAGGTTTGAATTGGCACTCCAAAACTTGTCATCCCTCCAAACCGCTTTTTCTGCTGGTCGGTAAATGTTACTTTATATTGCTGACCCATACGTTCAAGCGTTTTTATCCGCACTTGCACATTATTAATATTAAAGAACGCTCTTCCATCCTTATCAATACTAATAAGCATAGCATTATCGGGCAACAATTTTTCAGATATAGAAGAAGGAGTATCCACAATAACCGGCTCACTCACACGCACCGAAGCCGTAAGCATAAAAAAAGTAACCAAAAGGAACGCCAGATCAACCATTGGGGTCATGTCTAACCCAGGGCTGCTGCGTGGCATTTTAATCTTTGGCATAGTTTAAAAGTTATTGGTTATTGGGTTATTGAGTTATTGAGTTATTTGAACATTCGCCTGAATAACTAACAACTCAATAACTGATAACTTATTTTCCTGCGTTAACCGATTGTACGATACTGAACCCTGCTTCATCCATGCTATAAGTCATGGCATCAATTTTTGTACTGAAGTAGTTGTACATAATTATACCGATAACCGAACCAGTAATTCCAAGTGCTGTATTTATCAGCGCTTCAGATATACCGGTTGCAAGCGCTGTGGTATCCGGCGCACCGGCATTCGACAAGGCAGCAAATGATCGAATCATTCCCAATACCGTTCCGATCAAACCCCAAAGGGTTGCGATGGTAGCACATGTAGATATGATAACCAGATTTTTAGAAAGCATGGGAAGTTCAAGAGCAGTAGCCTCTTCAATCTCCTTTTGAACAGCGGCAACTTTAGTTTCTTTATCCATTGATGCGTCATTCTGAACAATTTTAAGTCTTTCTATTCCTACGCGTATTACATTGGCTAATGAACCTTGCTGTTTGTCGCATTCGGCAATCGCAGCATCCAGATCGTTACCTGCAACCAGACCTTTTACTTTACGAACAAACTCATCCAAACGACCTTTCCCATTTGCTTTACTAACTGTTATTGCCCGTTCAACTGAAAAAATAATAATGGTGATGAGAATCCCTATTAGAAGAGGGACAATATAACCGCCTTTATACATCATTCCCAGATAATTTCCTGGTTTTGGATGGCCTTCGGCATCAAAATTTCCGGGAGCGCCGAGTATGAACCAGTAAATAACCAATCCAACTCCTATTGCTACCGGTATCGCAATGGTTGCAAACATCGCTTTTAATCCGCCTGATGAATTCTTGTTGCTCATGATCCGCTTTTTTGGGTTTATTAATTAATTTCCTTTTGTTTAAATCACTTTTGGGCCTTTTTTCAAAGGCTTACAATATTACAAAATCTTAAGAATTTTGAGTATAAATTATCATTATTTTTTCATCAAATATCCGCATTTTGGAATGCATATGTGAAAGAACGATACTTCCTCAACGAAAGTATGTAATTAAGCCATGATTTTTATACTAACTTATTTGATGGCCGGTTTTTTAGGGTAAATGGTTAAAGGGTTTCAGGTTACAAAACTTGAAACCTTTATTACCTTTTTCGATAAGTTCGAATAACCGGAATAATTGTAATAATAATAAGACCGACAACTATGTATTCCAGGTAATCAATGATCCACGGAAACTGGCGGCCAAGGAAAAAGCCGGTTAGCGTTAAAGAAAATACCCATAATACAGAGCCCACCAAATTATATATCATAAATCGTTTGAAATCAATTTGAATAACCCCGGCTAAAATGGGTGCAAATGTTCGGATAATAGGAAGGAAGCGCCCAAGAACAAGCGCTTTGCCTCCATGCTTAGCATAAAAACCACGTGTTAATTCAACGTACCTTTTTTTAAAAATAAGTGAGTCTTCGCGCTTAAACAATGAGGGCCCTACCCTTTTCCCAAACCAATAACCTGCAATATTTCCCGCTATTGCCGAAATACAAAGGCCGCTTACCAGAAAAACAATATTTACAGGGAAAAGTTGTATGCCGCAAAGCAAGCCTGCTGTAAATAGTAAAGAATCGCCCGGCAGGAAGAAACCAACAAGCAGACCGGTTTCGGCAAACACCACAAAAAACAGCAGCATCCAACCTCCATAAGTAATGATGGATTCCGGGTTGGTGAGTTCTTTAAGAAAATTCCAAATATCTGAGAACAATGGATGACGGATTTATAAGCAAGGTGTACAGATAGCGAATGGTTACGAATTTACGAATAACGGAACATTTGTAAATTCGTAACCATTCGTTATCTGAATCTTTTACACTAATTATTCGTTGATGTTACCCGAGTTTTATATGATCAATGTCCCTCTCCTTCTTAAACTCATGAAGCTCTCCTTCCCACTTCGACACAACGGCTGTTGCAACGGCATTGCCAACCACATTGGTGGCCGATCGTCCCATATCAAGAAGCCAGTCGATAGCAAGAAGCAATGTTAGTCCTTCTACAGGAATATGAAAAGTATCGAGCATTCCCGCAATAACAACCAATGAAGCACGGGGCACACCGGCCATGCCTTTACTGGTTACCATCAACATCAGCATCATTGAGATCTGATTCCCCAATGTAAGCGACATACCATACGCCTGGGCGATTGCCATGGTAGCAAATGTAGAATACATTATTGATCCATCCAGGTTGAATGAATAACCCAAGGGCAGAACAAAACTGATAATGCGATTACCGCAACCAAAACGTTCAAGCGCTTCAATGGTTTTAGGCATAGCCGCCTCAGAGCTGCTGGTGCTGAAAGCGATCAAAGCAGGTTCTTTAATGTATGAAAGCAATTTGAAAAAGTTGATCCGCATAACCAGGCAAATGCCCGTAAGTACAACAAAAACAAAGAACAACAAGCCTCCGAAAAAACAGGCAATAAGACTAAGATACCCTGTAAGTATAGCCAGGCCCTTGGTTGTAATGATTGCACCCATAGCACCAAACACCGCGAAAGGAGCAAACTTCATCACATAATTGGTCACCTTCAGCATAACATGACCCACAGCGTCAAAAAATTCGATCACTATTTTTCCCTTCTCCCCGATCGATGCTGTTGCTATAGCGAAGAACAACACAAATACGATGATAGGCAGGATATGATTTTTGGTCATTTCCTCCACAACACTTTCCGGAAATATATTGCTGATAAAATCTTTCGCGTTAAAAGGTTTGGGCTGAACAATAACTGTTGATGATGCCTTTTGCAAATCCATTGCTGCTCCCGGCTCAAAGATATTTACAATGACGAGGCCGATAGACAAAGCGATCAGTGCCGCGAATGTGAAATATAAAATGGTTTTTAACCCCAGGCGGCCAACCACTTTAAAATCGCCGGCTTTAGCGATACCTACCAGCAGCAATGAAAACACCAGCGGGGTAATGATCATTTTGATCAGCCGCAAAAAAATATCACTGAGCAATTGGAATCTATCGCCAATATGTTGAGCCTGGTTTTGCAATGCCGTTACCTGCTCTTCTGCAATCGAAGACATATCTATACCGGCATATACACTCCGCCAGCAAAAATAGCCAACTGTAATACCAAGCACCATGCCGACAAAAATTTGCAGGACAAGGCTGGGCGCTTTAAACTTCATGAAAAAAAATTAAGAAAATAAATGTAATATGTAATTCGGAAATAAACCCAAGGCGAGTGTTATCAATATAGTAAGTATAAGCAGCAGTTTATGCTGAAAACTCAGTTCAATTGCTGCTTCATCATTTACAGGTTTGAAATAGGCGGCAATGATCAACCTGAAATAATAATAAACCCCAATTAACGATGCTATTACGGCGATCAGTACAAGATATATATGGCCCTTATTTATTGCAGCAATAAAAATAGTGTACTTGGCAAAGAAGCCTCCTGTAGGCGGAATTCCCGCTAACGAAAGCATAGATACCGTTAGTGCAAATGCAAGTAAAGGGTTGCGTTTAGCCAGTCCGTTAAAACTTTCAATAAGATCATTGCCCTTTAGTGCGTAGACCTGTTGCAAAACAGTAAACGCGGTTATACCCGCAACAGAGTAAGCCAATGTATAATAGCAAATAGCTCCTGCGGAATAATTATTCATGGCAAGTATAGCAAGCAAAATATACCCCGCATGTGAAATACTTGAGTACGCCAACATGCGTTTAAAGGATAACTGGTAAACAGCAGTAATGTTTCCAAGCAATAAAGTGATCGCTGCCATTACCCAAATTACCTGGCTCCAGGAATTTTCAACCGAATGAAAACAAGTGCTGAACAACCTGAAGAATGCCGCAAAGGCTGCCGTTTTAACAATGGTGGACATGAAAGCTGTAACCACATTCGGAGATCCGTGGTAAACATCGGGAGCCCAAAAGTGAAACGGAGCGGCCGACACCTTAAAAGCAAGGCCGGCTATCAATAAAATCAGTCCTGCATAAAAGAATGCGGGCATTTCAAATGCATGCTGAAGAATATACTCACTGATAACAATAAGATCAAATGAGCCTGTTGCACCATAAATTAAAGTAATGCCAAACAGTAAAACCCCGGTGGCAAAAGCTCCCATCAAAAAATATTTGAACGCCGCTTCATTGGAGGCAAGACTTTTTTTATTGCTCCCCGCCAAAACATAAAGCGGGATGGACATGATCTCAATACCCAGGAACAACATCACCATATGACCAAACGAAGTCATGATAATAGCCCCGGCCAACGAAAACAGGATCAACGCATAATGATCCGTTACTGCCGTTTCACTTTCAAGATAATTTTGTGATAAAAGAAACCAAAGAAATGTGATGAGGCATAAACTAATTGTAAATGCAAGTGCATAATGGTTAAATACCAGCATGTTGTTGAACAGGGATATATTAACCGGGTGGTTCCATTCATAAACACCTGCTCCAATAGCTAATGCCAAACCCAGTAATACAGCAAATGGAAGTGGCTTTTTGAAATTAAGTATTTCAGCGCCCATTGCCTTTACTCCCAACAACGATATAATAAGTAATGCGATCATAAATTAGTTCCAGGTTCAGGTTTCAGGTTTGTAAATAACTTACGTTATTTGCTAACTATCGCCTGAAAACTATTAATTAATTTTTCCAATGCGGGCTGAGTAATATCCAGTAAAGGTTTTGGATACACGCCTAAGCCAATAATTAAAATAATTAACGGGATAAGAACAGCCTTTTCATTTCTGTCGAGGTCCGCGAAACCCAATGTAAGTTTATTTGTTTCTCCCAGCATAATATTCTGATAGCCTCGTAACATATAAACAGCGCCGAGGATAACACTTAATCCTGCGATTGCTGCATACCATGCATTGTATTGATAAAGACCGTTGAGCAATAAAAACTCTCCGATAAAACCATTTGTAAGCGGGAGTGCGACGCTTCCCAATAAAACGATCAGGAAGAAAACCGCGAATTGCGGAGCTACGTTTCGTATGCCTCCCAGCTGACTTATTTCGCGGGTATTCATTCTTGAGCTGATAATATCAACAATGAAAAATAACCCAACCACATTTATACCATGACTGAACATTTGTACCATTGCACCCTGGAGCCCTTGTATGTTAAACGCGAATGTGCCCGCAGCAATAAGACCAACGTGCGCAATGGATGAGTACGCGATAAGCCGCTTGAAATCTTTTTGTACAATAGCAATACAAGAGGCATAAATAATCCCAATGATGGAAAGAATAACAGCGGTTTGTCCCCATTCTGCAATGCCAAGCGGAACCATAGGAATAAGCCAACGGATCAAACCATACGTTCCCATTTTAAGCATTATACCTGAAAGGAGCATAGTACCCTGTGCTGGTGCTGTTGTGTATGTGTCGGGCTGCCAGGTGTGGAACGGGAATACCGGCATCTTAATGGCAAACGCCAGGAACATGCACCAAAAAACAAATGTTTGTGCTTTTAAAGTTAAGCCCTGACCGGCTTTGTACAAAGCATTAATATCGAATGAATGTGTTGGGCCGGTATGTTGATATAAAAAGATAAGCCCAACCAACATGAACAAACTGCCCACTAACGTGTATATAAAAAATTTAAAAGTGATACGTGCGCGGTCTTCGCCTCCCCACAACAAACAAATAAAATAAATAGGAATAAGCGCCAGTTCCCAGAAAATATAAAACAGGAATCCATCCATTGCCATGAACACTCCAACCAATGCCATCTGCATAAATAACACCAATGCATAAAAAGCGTTAGCATTTTTAAATTCCCTTTTAAAAGATGAAAGGACTATGATCGGCAGCAGGATATTAGTGAGCAACACAAGCACAAAACTGATCCCATCCAATACAACATGAAAATTAATACCCATTGCAAAGATCCAGGGGGTATTAAACCGAAGCATTGCCGTGTCGGGTTGTGTACGGATCAGGTAACACGCATAGCCCGTGATCACAAGTTCAATTACAGAAAAGAATAATGCAGCCTTTTTTGCCATTGCATTATTTGCAAGTAAAACCAGCAACGATGCTATAAGTGGAAAAAAGACAAGTAAAACAGCGATCATAAATTATTTTTTCTTAACCAGATATTACTTAACAAATAAGATCAACGCTATACTCAACACCATAATTAATATGTAAAACGCAATGCTGCCTGTTTGAAGCAATCGCAACATGCTGCTGCACCAATTAACAGCATCACCAACAAAATTTACGATAGCATCCACAAAACGTAATTCCATAAAACGGAAAAACTTATCAGATAACCAATCCAATGGTTTGGTGAATATTGCATTGTATAGCTCATCCACATAATATTTATTATACACGACCTTTTGAGCAGGATTAATTTCAGACCCATCGGCAACAGGAACGTGTTTTTGTTTAATATAAAAGCTATAGGCCAGATAAATCATTACCAGAGCAATGCCCAAGGCGATTGCCATTAACATAATTTCTGTATTGTGATCCATGTGGACAGGCAAAATTTTCATGTCGGAGTCCGCGAAAACAGGTTCAAGGAATCCTTCAAGGAAGTGCGGCATATGAAACGCGGCAGGCAATCCAACAAATCCGCCAACAACCGATAACACAGCTAATACCATTAACGGAACAGTCATTGACTTAGGCGATTCATGCAAATGGTGTGCCTGCTCTTTAGTCCCACGGAAATCTCCATAGAAAGTAAGGAAGAATAAACGAAACATATAGAAGCCCGTCATGGCGGATGTAATAGTTCCGAGAAACCACAATAATTTATTGTGCTCAAATGTATGCGCCAGTATCTCGTCTTTTGAAAAGAATCCCGCAAACGGGAAGATCCCTGAAATGGCCAGTGTTGCTATAAAGAAAGTTGTAAATGTAACCGGCAAATGTTTTTTCAATCCGCCCATGTTACGGATATCCTGCTCACCGCTCATGGCATGGATAACACTTCCGGCGCCAAGAAATAATAAAGCTTTGAAGAAGGCGTGTGTCATCACGTGAAACACCCCTGCGGTATAAGCTCCCACACCTAACGCAAGAAACATTAATCCAAGCTGACTGACTGTTGAGTAGGCCAGCACTTTTTTAATATCATTCTGGAACAGGCCGATGGATGCGGCAAACAAAGCGGTGATTACACCAACCAATGCCACGACTCCCATTGAGAATGGGGCTAATGTGTATAATATATTCGAACGTGCGATCATATATATGCCCGCCGTAACCATCGTTGCAGCGTGTATTAACGCTGATACAGGTGTCGGACCTGCCATAGCATCAGGCAGCCATGTGTATAATGGCAGCTGCGCGCTTTTACCCATTGCGCCAACAAACAACAACAATGTAATGGCAGTGATAACAGGCCTTTCCGAGCTGAAAAATTTCGCCTGGCTGAATACCTCCGCATAACTAGTACTTCCGAATGTGATGAAGATAAGAATGATGCCCAACAGGAATCCAAGGTCACCAATGCGATTCATGATGAACGCCTTTTTAGCGGCATTGTTATAAGCGGTGTTCTTAAACCAGAATCCGATAAGCAGATACGAACACAATCCTACGCCTTCCCAACCCACAAACATGAGTAAGTAGTTAGAACCCAATACCAGCAATAACATAAAGAACACAAACAGGTTGAGGTAAGCAAAGAAACGGGAGAAACCTTCATCATCATGCATATAACCAACCGAATAAACGTGGATCAAAAAGCCAACACCGGTAATGATGAGAAGGAATAAGGCGGAAAGCGGATCAACTAAAAATGAAAAAGAAACATTCAGCTTGCCGGATGATATCCAATCGAATAAATTAACTGTTATAGAATGTGATTCCAGCGAGCGTACCTGCAAAAAAACAAGTAACGATATAACAAACCCTCCCAATACACTTCCGCAGGCAACAAATCCGACAAGTCCTTTTGACATTTTTTTACCAAAAAGCCCGGTAATAAGAAATCCTATAAGCGGCAATAAAGGAATTAAGGTAATTAATTTTATCATAAATTTAAAAAACTAATTCTTCAACTTATTCAACACTTCAATATCAACAGAGCCGGTATTTCTATATATCATAGCCAATATCGCAAGCCCAACGGCCACTTCAGCTGCCGCTACCGCCATAATAAAAAAAACAAATACCTGGCCATCGGCATCACCAAGGTAAGTTGAGAATGCTACCAATAACAAGTTTACAGCGTTTAACATTAACTCGACACACATAAAAATAATGATGGCGTTACGACGAAGCAGCACACCAAAGACTCCAATTGAAAATAAAACCGCACTAAGCAGTATGTATAGATTTACAGGTATTTGTAACGACGTCTGCATGATTTATGAATGAGTATTATTCTTTCCTAAAAGCACCACTCCTGTCATCGCTGCCAAAAACAACAACGATGAAATTTCAAAGGGCAATAAAAATTTACTGAATAACACCTTTCCTAAATTGCTTATAAGCCCGATGCTTGTGGCATTGGTGCTTATAGCAAATTCAATATCATAAATGCGAATGGCACCTACCAGTGTGATCAGTAAAATACCTCCTGCAATGGTTGCAATTATCTGAGAGAAGACCGTTTTACTCGGTTCCGCTTCCTTATTGAAGTTCATCATCATGATCACATAAAGAAACAGCACCATAATGGCTCCGGCGTAAACGATCACGTGAACCGCCGCCAGGAATTGGGCATTAAGTAAAACATAATGACCCGCGATCGCGAAAAAGGTCATGATCAGAAACAATACGCTGTAAACCGGATTTTTAGAAATCACAACCATAAGCGCACTTATGATGGCGATGAAAGATAGCAGATAAAATAAATATACTGTCATAACTTTAAAGTTGGCAGTGGCAGGAGGCAGTGGCAGTATACCACAACTCCAGATACATTGCCTAATGTTTTTGTTTTAACTGTTTCCCATCGTAAAGTTTGTTATGTGCAAACTCCGGATGTTTTTTAAATTCTAATACCGCCTGGGTTTGACGTTTGGTTACATCGATCCGCTTGGCTTTATCAACAGGTTCCACCAATATATTTTTTCCATAAACAAATTCATCTCGTGTGAAAGTTGAAGGAACAATACGGTCGGTCAGGAATATCGCTTCCTTCGGACAGGCCTCTTCACATAATCCACAGAATATACAACGCAACATATTGATCTCATATACACTCGCATACTTCTCTTCACGATATAGTGCCTCTTCTCCCTTTTTGCGCTCAGCTGCCGTCATTGTAATCGCCTCAGCCGGACATGCAACTGCACACAAACCGCAAGCCGTACAACGCTCAGCTCCTGCATCATCACGCTTTAAAACATGCTGTCCGCGGTATACCCCGCTAAAGGGACGCTTTTCTTCGGGATAATTTATCGTGGCTTTCTTTTTAAAGAAGTGACTGAATGTTATACGCATGCCGTTTAAAATAGCAGGGATGTACAACCGCTCAATAAGCGACATTTCTTTTTTTACTACTATTTCAGACCTGTTTGTAAGCATTTTTTAAAAGTTGGCAGCTGGCAATTTGCAGTTGGCAAAGTTCCGACTTTAATTTTTGTTAATGAGTTTACCTTTATAATTTTCAGGATTTTCAACCATATGATTAATTAATCTTCCTATTTCCTCGGATCTTGACGTAAACTCATCATATGTTGTCTTTGTAATGTATTCACAAGCTAAAGAAAAGTCCAACCAAACCTGAGTTTCTGAATTTTCCATATCAGCATCGGATGCTTTGCTGGTAAAATGCGCACTATATATTCTTTTCCTGTATCCTTCCCCAATATTAGAACATACCGAACGAGACGAACGTCTTATTTGACTCGTAAGCCCATATTTTTCATCGTCCGGAAAATTTTTGCTTGCTTTAAAAATATCCATTGACAAAGAAAATGCCTTTTTATAAACTGTCAAATCTTTAAAAGATCCCATCCTTTTAATGTTTTACAATTAACATCAGGCCTTGACAATCATTGCGAACTGCCAACTGCCCTTTGCCAACTTTCTAGTGAAGCCTTCCTCCCAGAAACATTACGATTCCAGTTACTGCAATATTTACAAGGGATAGCGGAATTAATATTTTCCACCCCAGGTTCATTAGTTGATCGTAGCGGAAGCGCGGCAATGTCCATCGCACCCACATAAACAAAAATATGAAAAAGAAAATTTTTGCGAATAAAAACACTGTTCCTAAAACAGCAAGCAAATTAGGATCATGAACAAAGCGGCCAATGAATGGCATATTATAGCCGCCAAAAAATAAAGTTGATATTATGGCAGATGATATGAACATGTTAATATACTCTGCGAACAAATAAAATCCGAGCTTCATTGAACTATACTCAGTATGATATCCTCCAACCAACTCCGTTTCACATTCAGGTAAATCGAAAGGTGCGCGATTGGTCTCAGCAAAAGCACATATAATAAATATCAAAAATCCGAGCGGTTGATAAATAATATTCCAATGCCAGCCGGATTGCATGGCGGCAATGTCGCGCAAACTCAATGTACCTGTATGCATTACCAGGGCTATGATAGCAAAGCCCATTGCCAATTCGTAGCTTATCATTTGTGAGGAAGCGCGAATAGCACCAAGCAAAGAATATTTATTATTGGATGCCCAGCCGCCGATCATGATACCATACACTCCAATTGAAACAACGCCCAATAAATACAGTATTCCGATATTGATATCAGTGATCTGCATCGGATACTGTGTGCCATTAATAGTTAATGTTCCACCCCACGGAATAACTACACCGGTCATACAAGCTGTGAGCATTGCAATTGAGGGGCCAATAATAAACAACCACTTATTAGAAACATCAGGAATTATCTCCTCTTTCATGAACATCTTCACACCATCAGCAAGAGGCTGCAATATCCCGAACGGACCGGCGCGATTAGGTCCAAGTCTATCCTGTAAAAAGGCTGCCACTTTGCGCTCGGCATATGTGGAATACATAGCAACCAACAGTGACACACTGAACACAGCTATTACAAGGATTAATTTATAAATTAAAAATGCAAGCATAATTATTCGTTATTCGGATTTAATGCTCCTTCACCTAATAAATTTTTTGTGTGTACAAGCTGCCTTTTCTGTTTATCAACATCCAGCTTCAATGATTTCAACGACTCGTAATGATTCGCAGAAATTACCGAATGACGATCAATATGTGTCGGCCCTTCAATTACCCAATCACTTGTTTTCTTTTTATCGAAACGGCATTCGTTACATATCCAATCGATCACTTCACCATATTTGTCTTTGCGAGCTGTAACACGTAATACCTCTTCTCCCTTTAACCACAAACGAACTTTACCTGAGCACTTAGTGCAAGTGCGATGCGCATCTTCAGGATTGGTATACCAGACACGGCTTTTAAAACGGAATGTTCTGTCAGTTAACGCGCCAACAGGACAAACATCGATCATGTTACCGGAAAACTCATTATCAACCGCATGTTCTATATATGTAGATATTTCAGAATGATCGCCACGATTCAGCATTCCATGATAACGGCCAGGAGTAAGCTGTTCGGCCAGTTTCACACAACGGAAACAATGAATACAACGTTTCATATGCAGCTTGATCTTATCTCCGATATCAATCGGGTCGAATTCCCGGCGGTCAAATTCGTAACGGGTTTTTACTTTTCCGTTTTGATAACCAAGATCCTGTAAATGACATTCCCCCGCCTGGTCACAAATCGGACAATCAAGTGGGTGATTAAGTAATAAAAATTCAACAACGCCTGCACGCGCTTCAAGCAGATCGGGCGAAGTAATATTCTGCACTTCCATTCCGTCCATAACAGTTGTGCGGCATGATGCTACCGGCTTTGGCATAGGACGCGGATCCTTTTCAGAACCCTTACTAACCTTTACGATACATGTACGGCAATAACCACCAGTTGTTTTCAATTTTGAATAGTAACACATGGCAGGCGGAACAATTTCTCCGCCGATCATACGTGCTGCTTCCAAAATGGTTGTACCATTTGGCACTTCAATAGTATGTCCGTCTATGGTTACTCTAGGCATTTTTAAATGTTTTCAGGTTTTGGGTTTCAAGTTTCAGGTTGGCAACCTGAAACTTGAAACCCAAAACCATTTATACTTCAACTAAATTATTTAATCTATAATAGTGCTTCACATCTTTAATATTCTGAGGATTCCTTACATATTCCTCAAACTCAGGTCTGAAATGACGGATAGCGGCTGCCACCGGCCATGCAGCAGCTTCACCCAACGGACAAATAGTTTTTCCTTCTATTTTACTTTGTATATCCCATAACAGATCAATGTCTGCAATTGTTCCGCGACCATCCAGTATCTTTCGCAATATTTTTTCCATCCATCCGGTTCCTTCACGGCATGGGCTGCATTGTCCGCAGCTTTCATGATGATAGAAACGGGAAAAATTAAACAGGTTTTTTACAATGCTTGTTGTTTCGTCCATCACAATAAATCCACCCGAACCAAGCATCGTGCCTGTTGCAAAGCCTCCGTCACCTAATGATTCGTAGGTCATCAAGCGCGGTTCGCCTTTTGCAGTTTTTAAAATAAGTTCAGTTGGAAGGACAGGAACAGATGAGCCTCCCGCAACAACTGCCTTCAATTTTCGCCCTCCTTTTATACCTCCGCAATATTGTTCGGAATAAATAAATTCTTCAACCGGAACCCCTAATTCAATTTCATAAACACCCGGTTTATTAATATGACCGCTGGCAGAAATAAGTTTTGTGCCTGTACTTTTACCAACACCAATTTTTGCGTATTCATCGCCCGTCATATTAATAATAGGAACGACTGCAGCGATCGTTTCAACATTATTCACAACCGTTGGCCGTCCCCATACACCTGCAATGGCAGGGAATGGAGGTTTGATACGCGGATTGCCGCGTTTGCCTTCCAATGATTCAATAAGAGCAGTTTCTTCACCACATATATAAGCCCCGCCTCCGCAATGCACATGGAGATCGAGATCAAAGCCGCTGTTCAGAATATTTTTACCGAGCAAACCCGCTGCATACGCATCATCAATGGCTTTTTGCAAAATGTGGAACTGCACCATCATTTCACCGCGTATATATATGTAGGACAGATTTGCACCTAACGCGAAACTGGAAATGATCATGCCTTCAATAAGAATGTGCGGCTTATGCTGCATCAGGTACCGGTCTTTAAATGTTCCCGGCTCACTTTCATCCGCGTTACAAACCAAATGACGGGGAACACCTTCCGGCTTCGCAATAAAACTCCACTTCATGCCCGTTGGGAAACCTGCACCTCCGCGGCCACGCAGTCCTGACTTCTGAACTTCAGCAACAATTTCTTCGGGCTTCATCTTCAATGCTTTTTCCAAAGCGGCATATCCGCCATGCGATTTATAATCGCTTAGTGAAGTGGAAGATGTAATGTTATCTATTAATAACTGTCTCATAGTTGCCAGTTGTTGGTTGTTAGTTGTTAGTTCCAAGAACCGACAACTAACAACCAACAACTACTTTTTTATATGCTTTTTATCCCAATGTGTTACCAATTCGCCTTTCGATTTATAATCCTGTAAAATTGAATCGACTTTTTCAAGTGTTAAATTCTCATGGTACGTCTCCCCAACCTGCATCATCGGCGCAGAGCCGCATGCGGCAAGGCATTCAACTGTTTTTAAAGTAAACATTCCGTCCTTTGAGGTTTCGCCTTCCTTTATATTCAATTTCTTCTCAATATATTTTACTACGTCCTCGGCCCCCATTAACCAACATGGTCCGGTACGACAAACTTCGATCAGACATTTTCCAACAGGTTTTAAATTGAACATGCTGTAAAATGAAGCCACTTCGTATACTTCAATGGGCTGAATACTTAAAATAGACGCTACGTAATCCATCACGGGCGCACTTAGCCAGCCATCAAACTCCGCTTGCGCAATATGCAGTACAGGAAGTATAGCTGATTTCTGCTTCCCTTCCGGGTAACGCTTTATGATGCGCTGTACTAATTCATACGCATCATCAGAAAATTTTATTTGTTTAGTAGCCATTTAACTTTAGTTTGCAATTGGCAGGTGACAATGATTATGTTTTGCCAACTGGTAAATGCCAATTGTTTTACGCATCCAATTCTCCCGCGATCACATTCATGCTGCTCATCGTTAAGATCGCATCACTCAACATCCTGCCTTTTATCATTTCAGCATAAGCCTGGTAATAAATAAAGCAGGGCCTGCGGAAATGCAAACGGAAAGGCGCTCGTCCACCATCACTAACGAGGTAAAATCCAAGTTCACCGTTACCGCCTTCGACAGAATGATAAACCTCACCAACAGGTACGTCCATCTCACCCATTATAATTTTAAAGTGATAAATAAGCGCCTCCATATTGTTATATACCTCCTGCTTGTCAGGAAGATAAAATTCAGGAACATCACCATGAAAGATATTTGCAGGCTCTTTTTTTATTTTTTCAAGCGCCTGTTTTATTATGCTGATGCTTTCCCACATTTCCTTTTCACGCACCATAAAACGATCATAGGTATCTCCATTTGTCCCCACCGGAATAATAAATTTAAATTCTTCGTAGGATGAGTATGGGTTCATTACACGAACATCGTAATCTACACCGGCAGCACGTAAATTAGGACCAGTAAAGCTATATGCAAGCGCCTTTTCGGCTGTAATGGGTCCGCAATTTATAGTACGATCCATAAAAATACGGTTACGCGTAAGCAGGTTCTCAAACTCTTTTAATCCCTTTTCAAGTTCAGGCAAGAGCTTGTTTATTTTATCCCAGACTGTTTGATTCCAGTTGCGCTCGAATCCTCCTATACGGCCAATATTGGTGGTGAGTCGTGCTCCACAGATCTCTTCAAATATCTCATATATTTTTTCGCGGTACTGGAACACATATAAGAACCCTGTCATTGCTCCTGTGTCCACACCAATAACGCTGTTGCACACAAGGTGGTCGGCGATGCGGGAAAGCTCCATAATAACAATACGCATGTATTGCACACGCTTGGGAATCTCTGCTTTTATCAGCTTTTCAACTGTCATTTCCCATCCCATATTATTGATGGGCGATGAACAATAATTAAGGCGGTCGGTTAAAGGTGTAATTTGATTATAGGGCCTGTGCTCCGCAATCTTTTCAAATGCACGGTGTATGTATCCAATAGTAGATTCAGCATCAACAATGATCTCCCCATCCATTTTCAACACATTCTGAAAAATACCATGTGTGGCAGGATGTGTAGGGCCGAGGTTGAGAGTGGAATAGAATTTTTCTTCCGCCTTTTTATTTTCTGCTATGTCTTTTACTTCAGCCATCTTTTGGGGTTCCGGGTTCCGGGTTCAAAGTTAGATTGTGGACAACCTGGAACTTTGAACCCGGAACCCGGAACTATTTTACCTTCCAAACATCGTATTATCCTTATCCTCCCGCCTTGCATCCTCTAACGGATATTCCTTTCGCATTGGAAAATAGTTCATTTCATCCATATTCAAAATGCGTTTCAGATTGGGGTGGCCTTTAAAATTAATTCCGAAAAAATCATACGTTTCACGCTCCATCCAGTTGGCGCCCGGAAAAACTCCTGTCAACGTTGGAATTGAGGGGTCGGCAATACTTGCAAGTGCTTTTAAACGCACACGCCTGTTTTTCGGCATGTCATGCAGGTGATAAATTGCACCTAACTCTTTCCCTTTATTATCGGGGTAATGGATACCGGTAAGATCTGTGAGAAAATTAAACCCATCCGCATGCAACGCTTTTATTACCTCAACTATCTTTTCCTTTTTAACTGTGATGACCGGAAAATCATACTGCTGTTCCGATCCAACAATATCATCACCAAATGTAGTTTTCAATTTATCAGTAAGCTCCGCAAGAAGTGTGTTTTCCATAAATTACTCCAATCCGTATTTTGCCTGTAAAGCTTTATATTCTTCCGAGTCACGCCTGCGCAACGATTCGTTTTCAACTAATTTTTGTATCTGTAAAAGTCCGTCAATTACCTGTTCGGGGCGGGGCGGACAGCCGGGTACATAAACATCAACGGGAATAATCCGATCAATTCCCTGAAGTACACTGTAAGTATCAAATATTCCTCCGCTGGAAGCGCATGCCCCCATGCTTAACACCCACTTGGGTTCTGCCATTTGTTCATACACCTGGCGCAAAATCGGTCCCATTTTCTTGGCAATGGTTCCCATCACCATTAACAGATCGGCCTGACGCGGAGAAAAGCTTAATCGCTCAGACCCAAAGCGGCCAAGGTCGTAATGAGAAGCCATAGTGGCCATGAATTCAATCCCACAGCATGAAGTCGCAAATGGTAACGGCCAGATCGAATTTTTACGCGCCATTCCAACCGCTTTATCGAGTGACGTTGCAAAAAAACCGGGCCCTTCATAACCCAAAGGGGAACCTGATAATTTTGGTTTATCGTATATTTCGGCAGCGCTCATAAATGCATTCAGTTGACAAAGGACAGTTGGCAGTTGGCAAAAGATTGATCATTGCCAACTGCTAACTTCTTTTAACTTTTCTCTACTCCCATTTTAACGCACCCTTCTTGATAATATAAATGAATCCAACGAGGAAAAAGGCTACAAAAGTCATCATCTCAATAAATCCAATTATACCAAGCTCCCTGAAATTTACCGCCCAGGGGTACATAAATATTACCTCAACATCAAACAACACAAACAAAATGGCGATAAGAAAATATTTTACAGAGAATGGAGTGCGCGCATCGCCCTGCACTTCAATACCACATTCAAATGATTCCTGCTTAATCTTTGTTTTGCGATTGGGTCCCAACAGATGAGTTACAAACATTGTAGCGGCTACAAAGCCAATCGCTACAAAAAACATCAGCGCGATCGGGACAAAATCTAAAACGGTGCTATTCATGGCCTAAAGTTATGATTTTAAGTTAATACAAATGCCCGGAATGACTAATTTTTTGTAAAAAACGATAGTAAAAACCGAACATAAACATATTTAACACGTACAAATACATTCAATAATAAATTTCAGCGGCACACGATTACATTTTCTATATTTGAAAGGATCAAATGCGGAACCTTAAATTGAAAATCAGTATTGGATTTCTTGTTATTGCAGGTTTTGCAATACAGAATTTTATGCCTGCCCAAAACAGAAGAATACTCGATTCACTGTATGTACTGGAACGTAAAGCGGGAAATGACACTACCCGTGTAAACCTTCTTAACGCAATTTGTCAGGAGTACCTTCTCACCGAACCCGAAGTTGCGCTTGACTATGCCAACCAGGCCTTTGAATTAGCCAATAAGCTTCAGTTTCACAGGGGTCGCGCATATACGTACCGTAATATCGCATTATATCATTATAGCCACAATGAATTTAATATCGCCCTTGACAACCATACCAAAGCGCTTGAAATATTTGAGCTGTTGGACGATAAAAAGGGCATGCTGCTCTGTTATAATAGCCGGGGCCTGATCTATTACAAACAAGGGTATTTCCCCCTGGCCATTAAAAACTATCTGAACATGCTGACCGTGCTGGAAGAGTTAGGAGATAAAGCCGCTATAGCGAGCAGCTATACCAATATCGCCAAGATCTACAGAAAAGACGGGAATTATACGCTGGCGCTTGATTACCTGCAATCTTCGCTCAAGATTCAGCTCGAACTAAACGACAAAGCCGGGCTTACCGAAACTTATAATAATATTGGAAATATTTATTATGAAAAGAAAAACTATGAACTGGCTTTGGAATATTACCAAAAAGCCCTAAGAGTTGAAGAAGAAGTAAGGAATCCGTTGACTTTGGCTGAGTGTTATAATAATCTTGGAAATGTTTATCTGCAATTGAATACACTTGATTTCGCTCTTGACTTTCAGAAAAAAGCCCTTAAAATTCAGGAGAAGCAGCATGATAATGCCGCCACTGCCGCTACCTATAATAACCTGGGGTTTGTTCACGACAAGCTTGGAAAGATGGCAGATGCCATAAACAGCCACAATCGTGCAATGGAAATAGCAACCAAACTTAATAACGAGGAAATAATGAGAGATGCATATGGGGCTCTCGCCGCTATATATGCCAGGCAGAATAATTTCCAGAAAGCCTACCAATATTACCTGTTATTCAGCACCACGAAGGATATAATTCTCAATAAAGAGAATTTACGCGGCATGGCAGAAGTAAACGCCAAGTATGAAACAGATAAGAAAGAAAAAGAGATCGCGCTTTTGGTCAAAGAAAATCAATACAAAGAACTTGAAGCGAAACGCCAACGTTTAATATCTTATTTTTTAGTTGGCGGACTGGTGATCTTTTTACTATTCGGTATATTAATATACATAAGTTACTCGCAAAAGAAAGCGGCCCTGAAAGAGCTTGCAGAAAAGAATACCATAATAATGAAGCAAAAAGAAGAAGGAGAAAAAGAAAAGAAGAGATCGGAAGAATTATTACTGAATATTTTACCAACTGAAACAGCTGAAGAATTAAAGAACTATGGAAAGGCGGCACCCCGTTCCTATAAGATGGTAACTGTACTTTTTACTGACTTTAAAGGATTTACTACAATAGCCGAAAAACTAACTCCGGAACAATTAGTATACGAATTAGATTATTGCTTTCGGAAGTTTGATGAGATAATGAGTCGTTACGGAATTGAAAAAATTAAAACTATAGGTGATGCGTATATGTGTGCAGGAGGCATTCCTATTCGTAACCGAAGCAATCCTGTTGATGTAACATTAGCGGCATTTGAAATCTATGATTTCATAGAGAGCTGGAAACGGGAAAAAATGGCGAAAGGGCAGGAATTTTGGGAGATCCGGATCGGACTCCATACCGGGCCGGTTGTGGCAGGAATTGTGGGAAGTAAAAAATTCGCATATGATATATGGGGCGATACCGTTAACACTGCTTCCCGTATGGAATCAAGCGGAGAAGCCGGGAAAATAAATATTTCAGGAACAACCTATGATTATATAAGTCCTTTTTTCGATTGTACCTTCCGCGGAAAAATTACTGCGAAGAACAAAGGTGAGATCGACATGTATTTTGTTGATCGGATCAAGCCGCGTTTATCAGTTAACCTTGATGGGCGTGCGCCAAACGATGACTTCTTTAAGTTATTATCTACCAATCTCGCTAACCGGATGAATTATAAAGATGCCGGCCAGCACATCATAAAATTATTATCGGAATTTTTGCCGGAAACATTAACCTATCATAATATTCATCATACCCTTGGTGTATGCAGTGCGGTGGAACGTATCGGTAAACTGGAAGGTGTTGAGGCCGAACAAATAGATTTACTTAAAACAGCGGCCCTGTTTCATGACGCCGGATTTATAAAACGTTATGATAACAATGAAGAATTAGGTGTTGAGATCGCGAGAGAAGTATTGCCGCAATATGGCTATAGTAAAAAACAAATTGAAGTGGTAGCCCGGCTTATCATGGCAACAAAGATCCCGCAGCAGCCTAACGACCTGCTTGAACAGATAATATGCGATTCCGACCTTGATTATCTCGGTCGGAATGATTTCCATGATATAGCTGATTCCCTGTGCCAGGAATTGGTATCACAGGGTAAAATAACTTCAAAACGTCAGTGGGATGAAATACAAATAAAGTTTTTAGGGAAGCATAAATATTTCACTGCAACATCAATAAAACGCAGAGACGAAAAGAAACAAAAATATCTCCGGGAAATAAATGAACGCTATACAACAGGTAAGTATGATGATGAATACCCAGCTAAAACTGATGCTGCCCAATCCTGAGATCAGAAATTATATAAAAGTGAATATCAGGAAAATAAAATGCTTCCTCCACTCACAGTAACGTTAACAGGATTCATACAAAGTACCGGTATCTGAGTTTCGTTTGTAATGACCTGCTGTTCATCGGGCCCCGCAATAAATTCAGTTAGACCTATATCCTGTATGTTAAGCATAGTGATCAGGTCCGCGTCAATTTTTGACGCATAATGCAACAATTGTTTTACAAAGTTGCCGGACTTTTCAGCAGTAGCCGTTTCAAAAGAAATCTTGTGGATCTGCATTTCACTCTTTGTATAATTAAGGTTACGTGTTGCCGAATTCCTCAGGTACTCATCTGTTTCCAGGGGAGAAAACACATACACTTTTGAGTTAAAATATTTTGCCATAGAAATTGTAATGGCGATCTTTTGTTTTGTTTCCTTGGCAAGTTCGAGCGGCAATACAATTTTAGAATATCCTTCCCGGATATTGCGCTGTTGTACAACAATAAAAGGAACCTTTGAGTTGGTAATTACCTTTAATGCATGGCTGCCCGTTATGTGTTGAAATCCTTTTACACCATGCGTTCCCATTATAATCAGCTGGGCTTTTATTTCCGAGGCCACCTTGCCGATGTCATCAAAAATATTTCCAACCCGCACAATATAATCAACCTTAACATTGCTTGCCTTATTTATGTCAGCAGCTATTTTTTGAAGCTTTGTTTTATTTTCTTCAACATCCCTGTCTTTTGCAACAACATGCAACAGCTGTATTTCTCCTTTTAAAGTCTGGGCCAATCTTACAGCATGGTTAATAGCACAGTCGGCGACTTTACTGTAATCTGTAGGAACAAGAAAAATGTTTGTGTTCATAAAGCTAAAATCTGATCGTTAAATTATTGCTAATTTTATTGACTTAATGTATATACTTTTATAAGGGACTTAAATATACACCATTAAAATGAAAATATAAAGTAGGGCGAATATAGTTAATTTAATTTTTAAATTAAATTTTAAAGCATGTTTTGAAAACGAACAAGGGAAAGTGAATTATTAAAAAATCAGGGTTGCGGGGGCGAATTTATAATGATCAAAATATAGAATGTCTGATAATTTAAAAAACATACGGGATAAAATCAATTTGACAAGGAATACTTTTGAGAAGATTGATCTTCAAAATCAGTTGGCGTGGGAGCTTCGTCTGAGCGACATTAAAGGATCATTGGCAAATGCAACCATTACCTATAATTCTTCTTTAGAGGTAAGTTATATTAAAGGTAAAGCCGAATCACTCCGGATCCAGGCGAATGCCTTTTACGTGCTCTCAAAATATGACCAAAGTTTTCAAAAAGCAATTGAAGCCCTTGAATTGTTCCGTGAACTTAAGGACAGGTCCGGCGAAGCAGCCATTATTACAATGTTAGGTATCAATAGCTATAGCTTAGGAGATTACGAAAACTCTTTAAAATATCATATCCTCAGCTGGCAGATCCAGGAGGGAATCAACGACATTCCTGGCATTATTGTATCACTTACAAATATTGGAACTATATATTGCATCAAAAAAGATTTCCACCATGCTATACAACATTTTGAAAAAGGCCTTGAGCTAGCCAGGTCCATTGGTGGCCGGCCGGCCGACGAAGCTATATTGCTGATTAACCTGGGCAGTATTCATTCCCGCAATAAAGAGCATGAAAAGGCACTTGAATTTTATTTTGAAAGTTTAAATCGATATAACTACTTAAACAATACAGGTGTCCTTTTATCCATTTCCGAATCATTTTTCAATATCGGAGACCTGATGAATGCAGAAAAGTATTATTTACTGGGACTTAAAAAAGCAATATCACTTGAAAGTAATTTTGGAGAAGCGAAAGCCCTGCTCGGGCTTGGCAAGGTTGCACATAAAAGAGGGAAACACAAATTGGCCATTCAGTACCTTGAAGGATCAATATCCAAAGCCGAATTTACTTCCGAAGAAAACATTTTAGCCGAAGCGTATTTGTCTTTATCTGAAGTCTGGGCTTCAAATAAGGACTATGAAAAGGCATTGTCTTATCACAAACTATTTTGTAAAGAAAAAGAACGGGAGTTCAGCCGGGAAGCCGATATAAAAACGCAAAGCCTGCTTGTGCTTCACCAGGTTGAAACGCTTAAAAAAGAAAGCGAATCGCAACGGGCCGTAAATGATGAACTGAAAAAATTAAATGAGGAGGTTGAAAAAACAAACAGAAGTATTGTGGAAAGTATAAATTATGCGAAGCATATACAGGATTCCATTTTGCCGCATGCAGGCAGTTTCAAACAATACTTTTCCGAATCGTTTGTTTTTCAGCGGCCGAAAGATATTATCAGCGGGGACTTTTTCTGGATGTATGAAAAAGAAAATGATATTCTTGTCGCGGCAGTTGATTGTACCGGACATGGGGTTTCAGGGGCTCTTATGTCGGTAGTAGCCAATAGTGTTTTGAACCAGGTGGCGGTTAATCAATGGATGCCAAATCCATCCTTTATTTTAAATGAAACGAATCATTTTATGGAGCGAACGCTGAAGGCTCACGATGACAGCGGGTTACGCGACAGTATGGATATCGCCATGTGTTCGATAAACAAAACGAAAACAGAGCTGTTGTTTGCCGGGGCCCACAATCCCCTGTATCATATTTCGTCTGGTATCATTACCGAATATAAAGGAGATAGCATCTCAATAGGAAACAGCGCTTCAGCTAAATTTACCAACCACCGCATTAAACTAAAAAAAGGTGATTGCATCTATATTTTTACCGATGGATTTGCTGACCAAAAAGGCGGACCTCTGAGAAAAAAATTCTATTATGAACCATTTAAAAATCTGCTCCTGAAAATATATACGGAATCAATGGAAAAGCAAAAGTGGTTACTTCGTGAAACCATTAACGAATGGATGGGAAATGAAAAACAAATAGATGATATGCTTGTTATTGGAATAAAGATATAACCGAGGTTTTGTGTCAGAAAGTGAAGCGGCAAATAAAATAAGTAGGCAGGAACGGATTGATACTCTTACAGAGGAATCATGGGCTATCCGTAATTTAAATACGGAACGGGCTTTGGAATTAGCGTTGGAAGCCCGTGAATTGTCAGAAAAATTAAATTACAAGCGCGGAATAGCACACAGTTTGCGTAACATGGCTGTCTGCAACCAGCTGCTTTCAAACTACGACACTTCTTTAAAATTATGCTTCGAAGCGCTTCCATTTTTTGAAGAACTACAGGAAAAAAGAGGGCTCGCCACCATTTACTCCTGTATCGGAACCGACTCTTTCTTAATGAGCGATTATGAAAATTCGCTGCGATACCATTTCCAGGCCTTAAAGATCCGCGAAGAGATCGAAAAAAAATCTGATCAATCATCTTCGTTGCTAAATATTGCCAATGTATATTCCTCGATAAAAGATTTTGACAATGCTTTGAAATTCTATTTGCAAAGCGAGAGAATCGCGCGGGACCTGGATGATAAAAGTATCTGGTCGAGGGTATTGAATGGCATTGGCGGCATATATATGGTGAGCGGCGATAACGAAAAAGCCATTGAGTGTTACATTCAAAGCCTTGCCATAAAAAATAATATCGGCGACAAAAGGGGCACTGCATCAACTCTCCACAACATAGGCGATTGCTATATTGAGCTGAATGATTTTGAAAATGCCCAGAAATGCCTGATGGAAAGCATGAAAATTGCCGTTGAATTTGGCAACCGGAATACTGAAGCGGCCTGTTTACAAACGATAGGCCGCTTATTTTTAGTACAGGGGAAACTGCCCGAAGCAATAGACCAGGTAAAACGTGCTTTGTTTATTTATACTGATCTGAAAACCAAAAAAGATCTCTCCTATTGTCATAAACTATTGGCAGACGCTTATGAACACCTTGGTGATCATAAGACCGCCCTGAGACATACAAATAAATATTACCGGCTGAAAGAAGAAGCTTCCAGCCTGGAGTCTGCCAAAAAAATTGAGAACATGATGCTGCTCAGCCAGATCGACTCCATGAAAAAGGAATCGGAAATTGAGCGACTTAAAAATGTGGAATTAAAAACAGCATACAAGCAGTTGGATGACAGCAGACGGAATATACTCGACAGTATTGAATACGCAAAATATATACAGCAAACATTACTTTCGCACGAAGATGATATTAAACAAAGCTTTCCCGATTCATTTGTGTTTTTTAAACCGAAAGATATAGTAAGCGGTGATTTTTACTGGCACCACCGGGTTGGCAATAAAACATTACTTGCCGTTGTTGACTGCACCGGGCATGGTGTTCCCGGAGCATTCATGTCGCTGGCGGGAAATAATATGATCGAACACATTGTTAAAATAAAACAGGTTTACGGGCCGGCATTGATTTTACAGGAACTTAATAATGCTATTGCCCATACCTTCAAAGATGAGGATGAAAAAGTATCGCTTAAAAACGGCATGGACATAGCCTTTTGCTCCATTGATCTCAGCACTTTGCAGCTGCAATACGCGGGCGCGCATAACTCCATGTACATTATTCGTAATGGCCAATTAACGGAAGCCAAAGCCGACCGGATTGCTATGGGAAACCAGCTCGGCCAGGTATTTGAGCAACATACATTTCAGTTAGAAAAAAACGACATTTTGTATTTATTCAGCGATGGCTATGCCGACCAGAAAGGCGGCGACATGCGAAAAAAATTTTACTACCCTCCATTCCAGTTACTATTACTCGACATTTGCACATTACCAATGAACGAGCAGAGAGAAGCGCTTTATTATACGATTAAAGAATGGATGAAAAATGAAAATCAGATTGATGATATGACGGTGGTGGGGGTTAGGGTGTAGGAGACTGTTAAACCCAATAACCTGAATATTTATTTCCTTTTATAACGTCTTGAAGGTTTTTGCTTTGCACTGATTACGGTGAAAATTACAATCCTTCTTTCTTTTACCTCGTATATGTACACCGCCATATATGGAAATCGGTTAAATAATCCCTGGCGGAAGTGCTTGTATTTTTTCTGAAAGGATTCAGGATGCGAAGCAATATAATCAGTGACAGCTTCCCACTCTTTTAAAAAATCAAGCCCTAAACCATTAAGCTGCTTTTCGTACCATTCATACGCTTTGGCTACTTGTGTCGCTGCTAAAGGCTTTACAACAACTTTCAGCTTCATTTTTTCTTTCTTGCCAACGCCATTGCCCTTACTTCTTTCACCGTGTACGATTTTGTTTTACCTGTCTTATGTAGTGCAAATTGCTCGTCTAACTCTGCCTTTTGCTCATCAGTAAATTCATAAGCCCGATCTCTTATTTTGTCATTCAAAATATTATATACCGCTTTTAAAAAGCTTGTGTCTTCTATATTATCAATGGCTTTGTACAGCTGTTTTTTTAATGCTATTCTTGTCATGGTTGCGATTTTTTATTACTTCTTAAAGGTACGACATTTACTTTTTTATTCCAAAGCCGGGTTCTTTACCATTTCATCAAATAATGGATGAAAAATGAAAACCAGATCGATAATATGACGGTGGTGGGGATTAGGGTGTAACCTTAAAACCCGGCTTAAAATTTCTCATATTCCCTTTATCTCCGGTGCAATTTCAAAGCAATTTACAGCTTCTAAAAATTAAGTATTTATACCGATGTTTTTTATTAAAATTTAACTTATTATTGCCCGGTGGTTGATGCAACTTACACTAATGCATAGTAAGTAAAAAAGCGATCCCGCTTTTGGAAGGATCGCTTTAGATGTTTTCACAAGGGGATAAAAAAGCCCCTGTTGAGGACAAGGGCTAACCTAATTGAGACGAATCTCACTACGGAATAAATCCTTATTGTGATTTGCTTCGCTACAAATATAAATAAATTATAAATATGAAAGCTAAAAAAATTCTTGGACTTGATATCGGTACGAATTCAATAGGTGGAGCTCTAATTAATCTACCGGAGTCATTTGCTGACTATGGCAAAGAAGGAAGTATTGAATGGCTTGGTAGCAGAATAATTCCAATGGATGGTGATTATCTTACAAAATTTGAATCAGGTTCTCCGGTAGAAACTAAAGCGGCTTTCAGAAGAGTAAAAAGAGGTTCCAGAAGATTAAAGCAGAGATATAAATTAAGAAGGACAAGATTAATAAAAGTATTTAAAGTTCTTGGTTGGCTCAATGAAGAGTTCCCTGAAAATTTTAAAAAGAACATACAAGATGATGAGAATTTTAAGTTTTCCATTAGTGATTACTTACCATTTACCCAACAAACTATTAATGAAGCCACGAAGGAACTTGGAGTGAAAAACAAAGACGGAAAATTAGCTTTATCAGAAGATTGGATAATTTATTATTTGAGAAAAAAAGCACTTACTGAAAAGATTACATTTTCTGAACTTGCTCGGATCCTTTATATGTTGAACCAGCGAAGAGGATTTAAGAGTAGTAGAAAAGATTTGAAAGAAGGTGACGTAAAAGAAATAAAATGGGTAGAGATTTTAAAAATAAAATCCGTTAAACTTGAAAGTGAGGAAAAGAATAAAAAAGGGAACTATAAATATGAAATTACACCATATAGTGATAGGGTAAAACCATGGACGGAAGAGAGAAAGAAAAAGCCGGAATGGGAAGAAAAAGAATACACTTTTTTGATTACTGTATCAGTTGATGAAAAAACCGGGAAAGAAAAACAACTAAAACCTCAAATACCAAAGCCTGACGATTGGGCTTTGTGTACGACAGCTCAAGACAATAAAATGGGTGATAAACATCCAGGAGAATACTTTTTTGATGGATTAAAAGAAAATAAAAATGATTTTAAAATCAGACAATATGCCGTATACAGAAGTAAATATAAAAAGGAACTTGAAGCAATTTGGCAAAAACAATTAGAATTAAATGAGGAATTGAAAAAACTAAATACAGATACAATTCTACTACAAAATATTGTTGAAGTGCTTTATCCTACACAGGTAAAAGCAAAAATGTCTAAGGTCAATGAGTTTCTTACTAAGGACTTACTTCATATCATAAGCAACGACATTATCTATTATCAACGAGAATTAAAATCACAAAAAAATTCTATCGGCGAATGTCAATATGAAAAGAAAAAAGGGGTTGATGGTATAATGTACGGCTCAAAGTGTGCGTCCAAATCAAGTCCTGATTTTCAGGAATTTCGTATTTGGCAAGACATTCATAACATTAAAATTCTCGAAAGGGAAAAAATGGTCGAAGGCTATAAAAAAATTGATGTCGATGTTACTTCTCAATTTATAAATCCAAAAGTAAAAGAGGAGTTGTTTGAGAAGTTTGATACGTCAAAAGAAATAAGCCAAGAAAATGTATTTAAAATTATAAATAACAATTCGGTAATAAAAATCAGGGACAAAACACATCGTATAAATATGTTTTTCAAAGTCGATAAAAAATTACAAGGTAATGAAACAAAATATTATTTCCGAAAAGTATTTAACATGTGTAATTACGAAGCGAAAGGAGAACTATTATTGAACGATAGCGAAAAGTTTTACAAATTGTGGCATATCTTATTCTCTATTAGTTCTGCAGATGCTGAAAAATCAGTAAAGGGAATTAAGTCTGCCTTAGAAAATAAAACGAATCAATTTGATTTGCCTCAAAATGTAATAAATCAACTTGCTATTTCACCGGAGTTAGAAAAACAAAAAAAATATGCGGCCTATTCAACTAAGGCTATCCGAAAACTACTGCCTTTAATGCGAGTTGGTAAATACTGGAATGAAAATTTAATTACTTCAGAAGTAAAAATAAGAGCAGCGGAAATAACGAAACGATTAGAAGAAATAAATTATAACGAAAGAAAAATAAATGAAATTGCTGACGATGACATTCAAAAGCAATTATTAAAGAGTTTTATTAAAAAAGAAAATCTTCTTCAAGAATTAAACACCTATCAGGCTTGTTACTTGGTATATGACAGACATTCAGAAAAAGGAAATGATATCACTTACACTAAAATTGATGAATTAGATGTTTTAAAATTAATTCCTAATAATAGTTTACGAAATCCAGTTGTAGAACAAATAGTACGTGAAACTTTACTCTTGGTAAAAGATGTTTGGAAAAAACATGGACAGCCCGATGAAATACACATTGAGCTTGGAAGAGAATTGAAAAAGAATATGGAAGAAAAAGAAAAAATCACTAAGAATCAGAACAAAAACCATGCTGAAAAACAACGCATCAAAAAGCTATTGAAGGAATTACTGAATGAGAGTTTTGAAGAATATAATGACGAAGAAAAAAAAGTTACTTCGCAATTTTTAGTAAAGCCAAACCCTGAAAGTCCAAGAGATATTGACAAATTCAGGATTTGGAAAAGCGGTTCAAATGTTAAAGATGATGAATTTGAAAAATTATTCAAAGATGGGAACAAGGAAAGAGTCCCAACCAAAGCTGAAATAAAAAAGTACATTCTTTGGTTGACACAATCGTGCCGTTCTCCTTACACAGGAAAAATAATACCTATCAGTAAATTATTTTCAACAGACTATGAAATTGAGCATATCATTCCTCAATCAAAATTCGCAAATGACAGCATGAATAATTTGGTAATATCAGAGGCAGCAATTAATCCACCACCTTATAAAGGCAACATTCTAGCAAGAAATTTCATCAAAACATTTGGAGGTGAAAAGGGGAAAGAACATGTTATAAATGGCAAACAATATTTTATTCTTGGCGAAAATGATTATGAAAATAGATGCAGCGAAACATTCAAATATCAAAAGAGTAAATTAAAAAACCTTCTCGCTACAGAAGTTCCCGAAGATTTTGTATCCAGGCAGCTCAACGATACAAGATACATTACAAGGAAAGTTGCTGAACTCTTATGCCCTGTTGCTAAAGATAAAACAGGAATAATTTTTACAGGCGGGAGTGTTACTACTGAACTAAAGAAAAAATGGGGATTAAATAAGGAATGGAAAAAATTATTATTGCCAAGATTTAAACGACTTGAAGAGATAAATAAAAAAGAATATGTCCAGCAAAATAAGTTTGATGCAAATGATATAGATATTAATGTTCCCGAAAATCCAGAATTGGAATTAAAGAGAATTGACCACCGCCACCATGCCTTGGATGCCTTGATAATAGCAGCAACTACACGGGAACATATTCGTTATCTTAATTCCTTGAATGCTGTTGATTCTGATGCTGAATTAAAAAAGGTTCAACAAACCTTAGTCAAAGGGAAAATCAGAGAATTTAAAGAACCTTGGATGGAATTTACAAAAGATGCCCGAACTAAATTAGAAGAAACAATTGTTAGTTTTAAAACCAATCATAAAGTTGTAAGCAAACCTCACAATAAGTTTACAAAATGGGAAAAGCAAGCCGATGGAAGTTTTGAAAAAGTGATTTTTAAACAAAAATCGAATCCTAAATGGATGGCTGTACGTAAGTCAATGTTCAAAGAACCTCAAGGCATTGTTTATATTAAAGAGATAGAAACCAAAAGCTTCCGCACTCATAAAGAAATGTTGGATATAGTGAAACTGCAAATTGCAAGGATGGAGGCACAGAACACTCCAAACCAAAAACACGCAAGTTACATCTACGATCAGGAGACAAGGGAGATGGTGAAAAATATTATTGAATTATCGGGGGGTAAAGTAGAGGCAATAGAAAAATATTTGAAGAAGTTTAAGCCAATGAATTTAAATGGTGAAAAAATTTATAATGTAAGAATAGCTGTATTTACAGAATATGCAGCTAAAAGAGTAACACTTGATAAATCATTTGATGAAAAGAAAATTAAGAAAATACCGTATGCAAAGGAAGGGAAATCAGTAATTGGAACATTATTACTCAACCATTTAAAATGTGTTGAATACAAAAACGATCCTGGGCTTGCTTTTTCAGGAGAAGGTTTAGAAGCATTAGCTAAAAAGAATCAAGGAAAAACAATCAACAAAGTTACAATTGCAGAACAAAAAAGCTCTGAAAGTAAATTTCGTAATCAGTATGTGGAAGTCGATGCAGGTAGTAATGCTTACTTTATTATTTACGAAAATGAAGCCACAAAAGAAAGGGACGATTATAAATCACTTGCAACACATAAAGCTATTGAACGCTTAGTAAAGGGTGAATCATTTGCTGAAAAAAGAGAAGGGTACAAAACAATAATTCTTTCTCCTAATGATCTGGTTTATGTACCGACACAAGAAGAATTCGGTAAAGTAAAAAATAACATTTCAATTGATGAGGCAATTGATTGGAGGAATAAAAAGAAAATATTTGAACGAACTTTTAAGATGGTGAGTTGTTCAGGTAATCAATGTTTTTTTGTTCCAAACTTTCTTTCCAAACCAATTATTGATACGAAAGAACTTGGAGCCAATAATAAATCTGAAAAAGCATGGGACGGAAAAGTTTTCTACGAAAAAAACAGTAAAGAGAAGGAAACAAGAAAAGATAACGGGACAATGATTAAAGAAATTTGCATAAAACTAAAAGTTGACCGATTAGGAAATATAAAACCTGTATAAAAATGATCAAACGCATCTATAAACAATCACAATAAACCCATGGAACAAAAACCAAAATCAGAAGGCAAATGTATTTTTTGCAATGAAACATTCTCAAAAGTGGCCATTAACAGGCATTTGCAAAAGCACTTGCAGGAAAAAGCGATACATAACAAACCGGGCAAATCACTTTTGTTAAAAATTGAGCTTTCGCCCAAATGGGGACGCGCTGGTTACTTTTTATCGCTGTGGGTGGATGGGGAAGCGCGCTTTACAGACATTGATGAGTTTTTGCGCGCAATTTGGTTAGAGTGTTGCGGGCACATGAGTTCGTTTGTTAATGTGGCTAATAAGAAAGTGAGAGGCGGTATGTGGGATTTTTTTGAGGCTGAAAAACTGCTCGATAACGGGCAAACAGAGGAGTATGAAAAAATGATGGAAGATGCCAAAGGTGAAATCCCAAAAAGCCGGAAAACAAAAGATGCGCTTTATAAAGATATGGTGTTGGAATACCAATACGATTTTGGCAGTACCACCGAACTTAAAATAAGCGTTGTGGCTGAATACCTTGTCGCTGCCGAAAAGAATATTGTTTTGTTATCGCGTAACGAACCGCTTAAAATTTTGTGCGATAACTGCAAGGCCGCCCCTGCTGCACAGCTATGTACTGCTCACCAATGGGGCGAAGACAGCATGTTTTGTACCAAATGTGCCAAAAAACACACTAAAGACTGCGCCGATTTTGATGATTACGCTTCGTTCCCTGTGGTAAACTCGCCGCGTATGGGGGTTTGCGCTTATACAGGCGGAAGTATTGACAAAAAAAGAGATGTTGTGTTTTCGGGTAAAAATTAATACCCGTGCCGCACTTTGTAAAATTGCGGCATAAATTATTTATCCATGAAAATTGGAATTTATATTTCCAATTTTCATGGATAAATACTATCTTTGTTTTATGATAAAACGAATACATGAGCAAGGGCTGCTTGAAAGCCTGCGGTTTCAGCCGGCGACGGTAATACTGGGACCCAGGCAGGTGGGGAAAACCACCCTTGCAAAAACCATTGCTAAAAAATTAAAAAAGAAATGTCTTTACCTCGACCTGGAAAACCCGACAGACATCACAAAAATGTCGGACGGATTCAGTTATCTTGAACCTCATAGCGACAAATGCGTAATTATTGACGAGGTGCAGCAACTGCCCGCGCTGTTCACCTGGCTTCGCCCGTTAATTGACATGAAAAGAAAACCGGGACGCTTTCTCCTGTTAGGTTCCGCAAATCCCGCATTAGTAAGAGGTGTTTCCGAGTCGCTGGCCGGAAGGGTAGCGTACCACGAACTGCCGCCCGTAACATTACAGGAAGCTTTGCGGCATAAAATACCTATGGCCCGGCATTGGTTCAGGGGTGGATTCCCAAGATCGCTTACCGCGAAAAATGACAGCGAGTACGGCAGATGGGCGGGCGATTTTATCAATTCGTATGTAGAGCGCGACCTTTCACATTTTTTTGGCATTGACTTTACGCCTGTTCAATTACGAAATTTCTGGTCGATGATAGCGCACGCGCATGGAAGTATATGGAATGCCAGTTCATTCGGAAGAGCTATGGGCATAAGCAATCATACAGCAACCCGGTACCTGGACTATCTGGAAGGGGCTTACCTTGTACGCAGGCTGCCGGCATGGTTTGTGAACGCGAAGAAACGCCTGGTTAAAGCGCCTAAAATTTATATCCGCGATACCGGTTTGCTGCACCGCCTCTGTAACATTCAAAACTTTGACGCGCTTCAGGGATATACCCATGTGGGAGCATCGTGGGAAGGTTATGTTATAGAACAAGTGTTGCAATCGATCCCCGACACCTTACGCGCGTTTTATTACCGCACACACCAGGATGCCGAATGCGATCTGGTTTTGGTAAAAGGGATAACCCCTATGGCCTGCATCGAAATTAAACGCTCGAACGCGCCACAAATCTCAAAAGGATTTTATTCCTGTGTAAACGACCTGAAAACAACAAATAATTTTATCATTATACCTGACGGGGATACCTATACCAAAACAGGGAACATCACTGTTTGTGCACTAAATGATTTTATCAACACTCAGCTTCCGAAAATAAATAAATCAAAAAGATGATTAAGCGCAGCCTCTACTTCGGCAATCCCGCCTACCTTAACCTCAGCAACGGGCAATTAATCGTTCGTTTGCCAGAAGTAGAAAAGAATGATGACTTGCCTGAGTTTTTTAAAAAAGAAGCCACGGCTACAATTCCGGTAGAAGATATCGGGATTGTTGTGTTAGACAACAAACAAATAACCCTTACACAAGGTCTGCTGGAAGCATTATTGGCCAATAACGCGGCCGTTATAACCTGCGATAGCACCCACCATCCTACCGGCCTGCTGCTTACGCTCTGCAGCAATACTTTACAGAATGAACGCTTCAGGGCACAATTAGACGCCACAGAACCGCTTAAAAAACAATTGTGGCAGCAAACCACTGTACAAAAAATAAAGAACCAGCATTTGCTGTTAGAGCAGCTTGACATTGACTCGTCTTACCTGGTGCCCTTATACAAAAACGTAAAAAGCGGTGATAGTGATAACTGCGAAGCCACGGCAGCCGTATTTTTCTGGCAAAAAATATTCGGTCATGTGAACGGATTTATACGGTTCAGAGAAGGCCCGCCACCCAATAATTATCTGAATTACGGGTATGCTATATTAAGGGCTACTATGGCCAGGAGTATAGTTGGCGCCGGATTGTTGCCCACATTGGGCATACACCACGCCAACAAATACAACGCTTATTGCCTGGCCGATGACCTGATGGAACCCTACAGGCCTTATGTGGACAGGATCGTTTACGACATAGTGAAGGAAAAGGGCATCAACACAGACATTCCGAAAGAAATAAAAGCAGAATTATTGAAAATTCCGGTTATTGATGTAACAATTGATGGTGAAAAAAGCCCGCTGATGAATGCCACACAGCGAACCGCTGTAAGTCTTGTAAAATGTTTTGAGGGTGAAGCACGTAAATTATTATATCCCGAATTATGAGTGCGCATGTCAGTTCGAGCGTAGTCGAGAACATGCGCAGGCTATTTTTAAACAGAACATGAGAGCTATAAGAAGATATTTATACGTATACATTTTAAAGTGTTCCCGAGGGAACTTATTATACGGGGGTAACCAACGACCCCGAAAGACGACTGAATGAACACAATTCGGGCATGAATGAGAAAAGCTATACATTCTCAAGGCGGCCTGTAGAAATGGTTTACTGCGAACAGTTTTCTGATTTTAACCTGGCTATAAAATGGGAGAAAAGAGTTAAAGACCGGAGCAGAAAAAAGAAAGAAGCCCTTATGCAAGAAAACTGGGATCAATTAAGGATAGAAGCGGAGTGTAAGAACGAGACATCACATAAAGCAAGGAAGTATGCTTCCCCACGTTCTCGACGGAGTTTATCCTGGAAGGGCTCGAACTGACAAACTCACACAATAGGCTTGAACTGACTAATGCAATAAAAAATGAGCCCTTCAACCGAACGCCTAAACGCCTACCGGGTTATGTGGACACTCGTAATGTATGATCTTCCGACAGAAACCAAGAAAGACCGGAAAGCAGCAGCACGTTTCCGGAAAAACCTGCTCCAGGATGGATTCTCTATGTTCCAGTTCAGCATGTATGTGCGCCATAGCGCCAGCAGCGAAAACGCGGATGTACACAGAAAAAGGGCAATAGGATCACTGCCGGAACACGGGAAAGTGGGGATATTACAAATTACGGACAAACAATTCGGGCAAATGGAGATATTTTACGGACAAAAACCGCAGGAATTACCCGATATACCCCAACAATTGGAATTATTTTAGCCTTTCTACTCCCCCACCACCTTCGGAGAAGGGCCGGTGGTGAGTACAGAAACAAAAAATCCCGCCTTTAGCGGGATTTTGTAAAGATAAACACCCATTTTTTGTATTGATAAAACTACCCGAAAGCATTGATATTGTTGAGGTTATTGACCTATCTGGTATTTATCAATACGTCAAAGATACATTCTGAAAGCAAATCACAACGTAGATAAGGCCATTGAGAATTTTACTAAGGGTATTTATCAATACGTCAAAGATACATTCTGAAAGCAAATCACAACCTCCCGATCCAGCGGGCTCAAGCTAATCAAGGTATTTATCAATACGTCAAAGATACATTCTGAAAGCAAATCACAACGAGGGGCAACAGAACATATTTTATTTGGAGGTATTTATCAATACGTCAAAGATACATTCTGAAAGCAAATCACAACCTGATGTTACATCAGGTGTGGCTATTAAGGGGTATTTATCAATACGTCAAAGATACATTCTGAAAGCAAATCACAACTTAGGCGAGTCAATACACGCCGCAACTGAGGTATTTATCAATACGTCAAAGATACATTCTGAAAGCAAATCACAACCTACTGCCTTGCGTAAATCTTTGTATGCTTCGGTATTTATCAATACGTCAAAGATACATTCTGAAAGCAAATCACAACATACTTCTAATTTAGTCTCCATGTTTTTAAGGTATTTATCAATACGTCAAAGATACATTCTGAAAGCAAATCACAACCGCAACCCTGAGCGCCCGCTATAAGAGTAAGGTATTTATCAATACGTCAAAGATACATTCTGAAAGCAAATCACAACTATTATGAGTAAAACGAATAATCTAAACAGGTATTTATCAATACGTCAAAGATACATTCTGAAAGCAAATCACAACGAATAAATTCCGCTGTAGTCATTATTTAAGGTATTTATCAATACGTCAAAGATACATTCTGAAAGCAAATCACAACTCATCAATTAAAGTTTGTAACATATCTTCAGGTATTTATCAATACGTCAAAGATACATTCTGAAAGCAAATCACAACACCCAAAAATACGCTTAAATTCGATAAAAAGGTATTTATCAATACGTCAAAGATACATTCTGAAAGCAAATCACAACATATAAGGTTATGTTCCTTATCTTACTTTGGTATTTATCAATACGTCAAAGATACATTCTGAAAGCAAATCACAACAATTAAAAATCAAACAATATGGCAGCAGAAGGTATTTATCAATACGTCAAAGATACATTCTGAAAGCAAATCACAACCATCAAGACACTTGGTCTGCGGGAACCGGAGGTATTTATCAATACGTCAAAGATACATTCTGAAAGCAAATCACAACCTCAGGGTTATAATGACATTGGCTATCACTGGTATTTATCAATACGTCAAAGATACATTCTGAAAGCAAATCACAACAATTGTGCGGTGGCTTTGTTTTTAAATTGGGTATTTATCAATACGTCAAAGATACATTCTGAAAGCAAATCACAACTGAACTAATGACAGACAAAAATTCCCACGAGGTATTTATCAATACGTCAAAGATACATTCTGAAAGCAAATCACAACTCTTTACATCTTCTCCCCATAACTCTTCGGGTATTTATCAATACGTCAAAGATACATTCTGAAAGCAAATCACAACATTATCTACAGGATCAATACTGTCATAAACGGTATTTATCAATACGTCAAAGATACATTCTGAAAGCAAATCACAACTATTGCAAGGCGTTCGATGCACCTGCAGAAGGTATTTATCAATACGTCAAAGATACATTCTGAAAGCAAATCACAACCAATACAGTTATTCCAACCAATATGGATAAGGTATTTATCAATACGTCAAAGATACATTCTGAAAGCAAATCACAACTATTGTGCTGCAATGAGTGTTCAGCCAAGTGGTATTTATCAATACGTCAAAGATACATTCTGAAAGCAAATCACAACGTGGTTGACCGGATAAATCACATTGCACGCGGTATTTATCAATACGTCAAAGATACATTCTGAAAGCAAATCACAACACTGGCGCTGTGCCTGCCACGTTAGTTGCGGGTATTTATCAATACGTCAAAGATACATTCTGAAAGCAAATCACAACCGTTCATTAGCAGAAGCCAAAGCAATTGCGGTATTTATCAATACGTCAAAGATACATTCTGAAAGCAAATCACAACGGTTTTGAAATTATCGAAGTAATCATAAAGGTATTTATCAATACGTCAAAGATACATTCTGAAAGCAAATCACAACGCTAATGAAGTTTACAGTAAAATTTCAACAGGTATTTATCAATACGTCAAAGATACATTCTGAAAGCAAATCACAACTCAAGTTGCTGTGTTGTGCAGGGAAATAACGGTATTTATCAATACGTCAAAGATACATTCTGAAATCGCAGCGCAGCGCAGATTCACGAACTCATTAAATTAACGTAAGCTATGGATTAAATTGACAACAAACGGTTGATAATAAAAAAGTTAAGATTAAAAAGATAAGGACTTGAGGTGAAAATT
>JACPDY010000013.1 GCA_016183775.1 Bacteroidota bacterium | reverse complement strand
GGTATTTGTTTTTCCGGGGCGTGTGTCCTGCGCGATGCAGGATACATTTTGAAGTTTACTGATATCCGTGGTTTGAGTCCATGTTGCACCGCCGTTTGTTGATCGCCAAAGGCCGCCGGAATTTGTGCCGGCCAGGATAATATTTTCATCGGTCACATCAATGGCTAAGGCACGTGTACGCCCTCCAACATTATAGGGGCCGCGGGGATTCCAGTTCACCCCTGCTGTTTTAAGATTTCCGGAAGCAAGCATCGCGTCATTGGGAAGGGTTCGTGCAAAAGCCAGTTCAAGTTCGCGTATATGATCAGGTATACGGCCGGTAGCCGGATCGCGCAGGCGCATTAATTCATAGTTATAACGGGCATCTGTGTCATCGGACGATCCGATGCTCATGGGTTCTCCGGCAGGCATTAATTTTATCTGTGTATGCGTGGATACATTATAAAGGAAAAGAGTTGCCACAAAAGCTATAATTGTGGAAAGAATAAACGAATATGATAGTTTCATTGAATTAAAATTTGATCAAATATAGTGAAAATGCTATTCGGTTACCCGGCCTGAAATGCTTCCATTTTCTGCTTCCACAAAGGGGGGATTTCAATTGTCTGGTTTGTTTTGTAGTTTATGCAAACCAAAACCGTCATGCCAGTGGCTACTTCTGTTTCCTGCCCGTTTTCCGACTTCACAATTGAGCAATTCATGTCAAAACTTTTAGTGCCAAAGCGTGACACCCATACATAAACAAAAACTTCATCTTCGAGCAGGATAGGCTGCTTAAAAGTTAGTTCAACTTTTGCCATAATAATTCCTTCTGTACTCCAGTCAATGGTTTTAGTGCCCATCACGGCTTTGAAAAAATTTACACGGGCCAGTTCAAAGTAAGTTAGGTAATTTGCGTTGTTTACATGGCCAAGTTTATCGAGGTCTTTGAAGCGGAGTTGTATTTGGGTTCTGTGGTGTTTCATAATATCAACGAATAACGAATAAAAAACGAATGTGCGAATAAGTCAGGGGAATAACTTCAGGTTAATTTATTGTTTTGCCGGAAGATTAATGATTCTTTTATGAACAACACCCTGATTTGTAAAGTTAATTAGCAATGCAAGTTTGTAATTCTTTGTTTTCAGATATTCCAATACCTGGTCGATATGTGACTTTGAAAATCGACTGTGTTTTTTCATCACGTTTTTTATTCGTTATTCGTTGATGGTGTATCCAACTTCTCGAATACGGAATTATTACTCTTATACTCCGGCACTATATGTTTCATCTTTCCAACAATTGCGAAGTTGTCCTGCTTATCAAATAATGATATCAGCGAATCAATTTCGCCGGAAATAATTTCGTAATCATATTCCCGCACTTTGGCGATAAGTATTTGCGCATGATGCGTTGGTACTATGTTCTCACTGTTGTTCAACAATTCTTCGTAAAGCTTTTCACCGGGGCGAAGGCCTGTGTATTTAATGTAAATGTCTTTGTCAAGTGTCATGCCTGACAGTTGTATCATTTTTTTTGCGAGATCCACGATCTTAACTGATTTACCCATGTCGAAAATAAATATCTCGCCCCCTTTTCCCATAGCACCGGCTTCAAGGACCAGCTGACAGGCTTCAGGTATGGTCATGAAATAACGGGTAATGTCGGGATGTGTAATAGTTACCGGGCCTCCGTTTTCAATTTGCTGACGGAAACGGGGTATCACGGATCCGCTTGAACCTAATACATTTCCGAAGCGGGTGGTAATGTATTTTGTGGTCGACTTTTTGTTCAACGACTGTACATAAATTTCCCCGATCCGTTTTGACGCGCCCATGATACTCGTGGGGTTTACGGCTTTGTCGGTTGATACCAATACAAATGTTTCAGCTTTGTATGTATTGGCGAGGTCGGCAATGATTTTGGTACCTAAAACATTTGTAAGTATTGATTCCGATGGATTGTTTTCCATCATGGGTACATGTTTATACGCGGCGGCATGAAAAATGAGCTGTGGTTTAAATGTGCTGAATAGCTTGTCCATACGCTCTTTAACGCGTATATCACCGATGACGATCTCGAATTGACCGGGTTTTAATTTTTCAAGTATTTCCAGGTCGATCTCGTAAAGCGGGGTTTCGGCCTGGTCGAGCAGGATCAATAATTTGGGTTCATATCGTATTACCTGCCTTACAATTTCACTGCCAATTGAACCGGCTGCACCTGTAACCAACACCACTTTATTGTGAATTTGCTGCCTGATATTATCCTCATTCAGTTTGATCGGGTCGCGTTCAAGTAGCTCTTCAATTTTTACTTTACGTATTTGTTTAAAACTAAGTTCGCCATTGATCCAGTTGTGTACAGGAGGTACATTCAAAACTTTGGTATTGTACTTTAAGCACAGTTCAATGATCTCCTGCTTGCGCGATGGGGGGATGTCCTGCATCGAGATAATGACATGCGCTATATTCCCTCCCTGTAGAAAAGTTTCGAGTTTATCGGCTGGGTGAATGGTAATACCTTCCAGTTTGCGATCTTGTTTCTTTTTATCATCATCAATAAAGGCCACCACTTTGTATTTCGTTCCGGCATCGCGGTCGAGTGTGCGTTTAGTAATAATTCCCGATTCGCCGGCGCCAAAAATAACGACATGACTTTTTCCGCGGCTTGGATTTTTAATTTCGAAGTAAAGGGCCTTGAACATCACGCGCAGACTGATCATCAGAAATGTGGTGGCCATGTAATCGATAATGATAATGGAGAAGGGGATAGGGAATGTATGGTTTACAAACCTGTAGTTCACTAAATTAAATAACACGAAAAATAAACTTCCGACAGTAACTACTATAAAGATCCGCTGGGCGTCTTTTGACCCTGTGTATTTTACAATGCCTTTGTAAGTCCTTGATATAACAAAGCTTAACGCGCGCGTTGCCAGTACAACCGGGAAAACTATTTTAAATGCCTGTATCTCAATAGGAGGAATGGAGAAATTGAAACGCAATAAATAAGCCAGAACAAGGGAAAAAAGGCATATTCCCAGGTCGATTGCGAAAATGATCCACCGTGGAGTATTCCGTTCAAATAGTATGTTTAAACGGTTTGTCATAGGTTGATAAATGCAGTTTTTTAGCCACTAAGGCACTAAAGCACCAAATAGCACTAAATTTTTTTGTGGGATTTAGTGTTTTTGTGTTTTGGTGGCATATATTTATTGCTTTCATAACCGCAGGATTTATTCGCATTAAACTGTATAGATAAAGATAGTACATTTCTTCTTTTTAATTCCGAATAGTTTATATTTGTACTCCATAAAAAAATCCTAATCTTGTGGTGAGCGAAGTCGAACCACCTTTAATCCAACAATCCTAAATCACTAAGTCATGGAAGCAACAGCAACAGAATTAAAATCGACAGCCTTAGAGCAAAAACATATTTCATTAGGAGCTAAAATGGTTCCTTTTGCCGGTTACAATATGCCTGTATCCTACACAGGTTTAAATGAAGAGCATGCTGTTGTGCGTAATGCGGTTGGAGTGTTCGATGTATCTCACATGGGCGAGTTTATCCTCAAAGGCGATAACGCGCTTGACCTGATACAGCGTGTTACATCCAACGATGCTTCAGTATTGACAGATGGAAAGGCTCAATATTCCTGTCTGCCAAATGATAAGGGTGGTATTGTTGATGACCTGTTAGTGTATCGTATTGACGCGAAAACATATATGCTTGTTGTGAACGCATCGAACATTGAAAAGGATTGGAACTGGATTCAAAAGTTCAACACTAAAAATGTTGAAATGCATAATATTTCTGATAAAACATCATTGCTTGCAGTTCAAGGTCCTAAAGCGGTTGCGACATTGCAAAAGCTAACCAGTGTTAAGCTGAGCGAAATCCCTTATTACAGTTTTGTAAAAGGCACATTCAATGGAGTGGACAATGTTGTTATTTCCAACACAGGCTATACAGGTGCAGGAGGTTTTGAGTTGTATTTTGAAAATAAAGATGCGGTAAAAATGTGGGATGCCATTTTTGAAGCCGGAAAAGAATTTGGAATAAAACCAATTGGTTTAGGTGCACGTGATACTTTACGTTTGGAAATGGGTTTCTGTTTATATGGAAATGACATTGACGATACAACATCTCCACTTGAAGCGGGTTTGGGTTGGATTACCAAGTTCACCAAAGAGTTCACCAATTCAAAAGCTTTGCAAGAACAAAAAGAAAAAGGCGTGACAAAAAAATTAGTTGGCTTTGAAATGATCGATCGCGGCATTCCCCGCCACGATTACGAAATAGCTGATGTAAGCGGAAACATAATTGGTAAAGTTACATCGGGCACACAGGCTCCGTCATTACAAAAAGGTATTGGACTTGGCTATGTGGCTACTGCTTTTTCAAAGGCGGGTTCTGAAATTTTCATCAAAATACGTGATAAGGCTATTAAGGCGCAGGTGGTGAAGATTCCGTTTTATGGGAAGAAGTAAGGTCATTATTTAAAATAACGACATCTGGCTGTCATCGTCAGCAGGGGTTTGCTTTTTAACACGCAATTGCTTGGTTGATTTGGTTCCTTCGGTGTAAATTTCCTGCCTCCCATCTGATTTAACAGTTACAGTTTCAACATCGGCAATAGCTAATTCAATTTCGGATAATGTGTCTGGAATATTATTTTCTGCTTTATATGTGCGGGCTTCAATTATTATGCGTTCCATAATATTTAGTAATTCTCCTGCTTTATCGTTACCTGCTTTTTCTGCAAGTAAGTATTGCTGATGGTTGATGCGTAAACGTTTTTTTAGTTTTGCAGCTGATTCTGAAGCATAAAGTTTTACCCACTTATCAAAGTTTTCTGTAGCAAGTTGTATTTTATACTCTGTGGGGGTCATCTCTTAAACTTCAATGGATTTTGATAATGGGTTGTTCCTGAACTATCCATAGAAATATTATCGTTAGATAGTATGGAGGAGTTATCTTTGTAAGATATATCGATTATTTTAATTGATTGGGTAAATTTTTCCTTGTGCTCAGTTTGCAATTTCAAAAAAGCATTTTTGCAACACGTCAAAAATGGAAATAAAAAAAGTGTATTAATTATTGGTTCACCCTTATCACTATTCGCTAAAGAATACCATTCAGAATTGTCTTTGCCAATCTTTAAATAATACCCAGCTGGAAGAGTTAAATTATGAACTAATTTGCTGCGATAGCTTTCATAAAAAGCTTCAAGTACTTTAGAATCTATATCGGAATTATTAAAATATTTTAATTTAATAATTCCGAATGTTTTTTTGTCGCAATCAACCTTAACTCCGTCAATTACTTCTCCATAGAATAGATTCCCAAAGGCATTAACAAAAGAAAAAAGTAAAATAGCTGCAGGATAACCAAGGCAACCCTCATCGTCATTATTCCATCCGGTAGTGTGCGCAGTTTTTGAATAATTTATTAACTCATCTACTGCAATCAATGTTTCATGCATTGCTTCTTTATGTAATTCAAATTTTTCTAAGTGAATAGCCATTTTTATTTTTCTTCTATTATTTTAATTTCTTCTTTCGTTAAATTATATAATTCGTAAACCAATTGGTTTATTTTTTCTTCGCTGTGAGCAATGTGCTGTTTTAGTTGCTCAACATTGCTTTGGAGTTTTGATACCTTTAGCTCCTCATTTGATGCTAATAGCGCATCCACATACTTTATAATTTCAGTTTTTGTTTTTTCTGAAACAATTGGAACTGGTACGGTTTCAACATATTGACTGAAAAACCTCAAATATCCTCCTTGAATACTATTGGTAATACTTGAAAAATAATACTGGAATAAATTTGAGTTAATGATAGCTAACAAATATTTGTCATCAATACCAATATTATAAACGGTATTTACTGAAAAAAATCCCTTTTTATCATAAATTGCCTGTGCTCTAAGTGCAATATCCGGATACATTATCTTTGGTGATTCAAACTTGATAAGATTGTCTGGGCTTGCTTGTAATTCATACCAAGCTTGTTTCCCAGCTCTTGCCTCCAATTTCTTTTTAAACCGATGTAAATGATTTTTTATGGATGGATAATTGGCTATATTCATCCCTCGAATTGTAATAATTAAAAATTTGTCGCTTTGAGGCAATTGATATCTTTTAATATCTCTTCCAGCTAAAAAAGGCTTAATTATTTCGACACATTTTTTATCTTCCTGGATGAGTTTTTTTCTTGTTTCATAATCAATAACAAAAGCTAGATTTTGTTCGTTTTCAGAAGAAAGATTCCAACCTGTATCATCAAGACCGTCTTGGTGTACAAGAGTTTGAGATTCGTTAACAATTTTTTCAAGAGTTGAAAACTGAAGTGTTTTAATATTCGCAACCTTAAAATGTTTGCTGGGGAAAGAGTTTCTGTATATTAAAATACAAGGATAAGCGATGGCTCCCTGAAAAACAGGTAAGTCGCCAAAATCCGTAATTTCTGTAATATCAATCTGCTTTAACCATTTTCTTAATGGTTCTCCATAGTTTGCCCGCATCCATTTGTTGGCAACAATTACTCCGAAGTATCCATCTTCTCTTAACAGAGATTTCCCTTTCTCAATAAAATAGGTATACAGATCACCTGCTCCGTGAAAAACCCGATAATGTTTTTCAAAATATTCTTTATAATCAGCGAGCAGCTCTTGTCTTACGTAAGGTGGGTTGCCAATAACAACATCAAAACCTCCTGCATCACCATATTCTACGATTGGTTCCTCAACTTTTCCGGATAGCTTGTCTAATAAATCATTTGAGGCAGTAGCTTGGTCTTTTACTTTGTTATAATGCTCTTTTAGTTCTTGTTTAGTTGCATCAATAGCAGATGGTCTTTTTTTGAATACGTCCGGAAATGCTTGTTTCCAATTAAATGGTTTAAGTTTTTTCTCTTCACCAAAATTTAACTCATCATCAAAATCTACTAAACTATTTCCGCATTTAATATTATTATCCAAATCGGGTAATACGCGTTCGTGAAAAACGCTTAACTGCTGTTTAACAGAAGCAGCTGTTTCACCATCCATACATTTAAGTAATAAACTAAGCTTAGTTACTTCTACTGCATTGGCATCAATATCTACACCGAAAATATTATTGAGTAGTATTTTCTTTTTCTCAATAGTGGTAAGAACCCCACTTGGTGAAAGTGGATTGTTGTTCCCTTTTTTATCTAAGTATCCTTTTTGTATGTACCAATTTGCATGATAGTTTAAAAGATAATGAAAAGCTCCCAATAAAAACGAACCGCTGCCGCAGGCAGGATCAACAATTTTTATTTTTTCAATTTCTTTGGGAGTTTTACCTTCAATTAATTTACCAACTGTATTTTTTACAATATATTCAACAATGTATTGCGGGGTATAAAATACGCCACCTGCTTTGCGTACTTCGGGCTTTTGCTCAATCCGTGCACTGTGCCCTGGTGTAATGCGTATTACTTTACCAAGGAATTGCTCGTAAGCATTACCAAGGATTTCAACCGGCATTACAGAAAATTCATATTCGCATTTTGGATAGTAAAGTTCGGAGATAATATATTCAAATACTTTATCAGGAATTTTAAGTCCGGGCGTTATGGTGTCTTTCTTGAAATCAAAGAGTCCGGAATTGTATTTATCATCCGCTTGTTTGAACAGGTCGATCAGGTGATTATACGCATTTCCTTTTATTTGCACTGCTTTTTGCAATTGACCGTATTGTTCAACTGCACGATCTTCGCAAAAGCGAAGGAATATTAAACGATCAATTGTTTGTTGAACAGCGTAATTAAGTTCTTCTTCGTTAATTTTTTTGTTGCTTGAAACAATGCTCTTCGCTAAATAGATGCGCCATTCATCAAGGCTGGCAACAAAATCTTTGTCAAGCGTTTGTGTTCCCTTTTTATGTGTATCGCTTTGAACAAATTTATCGAAGCGGCCTTTGGCAACGGCTTCACGAGAAAATGTGTCGTAAATAAAATCAAACTCGGAAGCGTACTGCTCAAAATTAATGAGTTTTAATCGTGCGTTGCTTGCACTATCATTATAGTTTGGTCGTTTAGTGCAATCGTAAACGATAAACTCTTCAAAATTTGTTAGTATTGAAACGGGGGTGTAGGCACTGCGTCCGTACCGCCTGATCTGATAGGCTGATTCTTTATTAACCTTTAACGGAACGGATGGTTTTTTCGCTTCAACAAAGAAAAGGCGTTTATCACTCCCGTTCATACGGAAACCATAATCGGGAGCTTTCAGTTTACCGTGAACTCTTGTTTTGTCTTCGTGTATTACTTCTCGGTATGCTTCGGCAAATCCTTGTTCGTTGTCAATATCCCATCCTAAAGCCTTGAAAAACGGATCAATGAAGTCGCGCCTTGTTTTTGTTTCGTTATAATCGGGCAAATGGTATTCCTCCCGATGTTCGCGGAACCGTTCAACAAGTTTTTGGATTATATTTTTAGCTTCTTCTTTAGTCATTTTTTAAGGAGGATAAATATACGATTTGAGGGGGTATTTTTGGGAATAAAAACGTAGGGGTTTTGAACAATTGGCTATATTCTGAAAGCCTTGACAGGAGTGTGTTTTATGTATTTTTAGGGTAAGGTTATTATACTTTTCAACAGGAATGCTATGGCATGAATACTGTCAGATCATAGTTTGTGTGGCTGTTCTTGTTCTTCGGGATTTGTCTACCGTTGATTTATTTTTAACAAATTGTGCCTAACAATGTTATATCAGTATTACGCAGCACCTCAATTTCGGCACGATGTACATATTGCTCGCATTCTACTTATTCATTATATCAAACACATCCTCTCTCTTAATCCGCAACCCTTTCGCTTTTCCCACAGCAAATTCATAAATATCACCAGCAATAGCAGGCATGGCTTCTTTTAAAAACTCAGCAACGGTAATGCCACTGTGTGTTTGGGTTTTATCAGATATTCTGTCGTGGCCAAGTTCGGTATCAACGCCGGGAGGAGCAATTTCAAATACTTTTATGGATGTCTTTTTAAGCTGGTGACGTAATGTTAATGATAAAGAATGTAATGAGGCTTTTGTAGCACAATACACGGGTATGGAAGCGAGAGGAGCAAAGGCTAAGCCGGAGGTAATGTTTATTATAGCGGACTCGTTTTTTGTTTTTAAAAGTTCAATAAATAATGAGCTTAAGTGCAGCGGTGCAATTAAATTTGTGTCGATCTCCAAGCTCACCTTTTGCATATCCAGCGGCACTGCAATTTCTGTGTTTAACTGAACTCCTGCATTGTTTATTAACACATTTATATCAGAATGGTTTTCTTTGATCCAGGAATAGAGTTCCTCCCGCTGTTGTGCAACAGACACATCACATTTACGGGTAATAATTTCGGGGTGTTTCTCTTTTACTTTGTTAAGCCTGTCTTCTCTGCGCCCGCAAATGATAATTTTATTTCTGAGCTTCAAAAATTCTTCCGCAAATCCCAACCCGATCCCCGCGGAACCTCCGGTGATTAATATGGTGTTGTTGGTTGTTTGCATGTTAGTTTGATGCGCTCCCCTGTTCTCGACAAGCCCGAACTGACTATCGCGCGCTTGTCAGTTCGAGCTTGTCGAGAACGTGCGAAGGTGTGAGATCATTTTTAGAACGGTTCCTCCTCAATATCATTCATCTTCGATCCGCGTGTAATAGTATTTTGAGGAGGTGAGTTGTCAAAATCCGCGGAAGGTTCAATTCCCGCAGATGCATTGTAGTTAAAGTTGTTTGATTCCATATCAGTAAACTTGGCCAGGCGATCAATGAATTTAAGATTGACGCTTGTAGTTGGTCCGTTACGGTGTTTGGCAATAATAATTTCGGCCACGCCATTCGTAGGGTTGCCAGCCGCATCTTCTGTTAAACCATAATATTCCGGACGGTGGATGAAAATTACCATGTCTGCATCCTGCTCAATAGCGCCTGATTCACGTAAGTCGGAGAGCTGCGGTTTTTTATCTCCGCCGCGTGTTTCAACAGCACGACTTAATTGAGAAAGCGCGATTACAGGTATCTCTAATTCTTTAGCAAGGCTTTTAAGCGAACGAGAAATGGTGCTGATCTCTTGTTCACGGTTAAAGCTTTTGTTATCGCCGCCGGCATGCATAAGCTGAAGGTAATCGACAATGATCATGCTTATGTTGTGCTGCTGCTTGAGTCGTCGTGCTTTTGCGCGTAACTCAAACACAGACAGGGCAGGGGTGTCGTCGATAAACAAAGGAGCTTCCGCCAGCTTATGTATTTTGGAATTCAACTGTTGGAATTCATGATCTTCCAATTGTCCCTTTTTTAATTTTTCGGCCGATATTTCCGCTTCGCTGGCTATTAAACGATTCACCAATTGTACAGAGGACATCTCAAGTGAGAATACCGCTATCGGTCTTGTAAAATCAACTGCCGCATTGCGTGCGAGTGAAAGTACAAGAGCGGTTTTACCCATGGCAGGCCGGGCCGCTATAATGATCAGATCGGATTTTTGCCAACCGGATGTTGCCCGGTCAAGTTCTGTAAAGCCGCTTTCGACGCCGGTAACACCTGTTTTCGCGTTACGAGCTGTTTCGATTTGTGAAATGGCCAAACCGATCAATGAACTCATTTTGTCGTAATTCTTACGGATACTGCCTTCAACGACAGAGTAAAGATTTCCTTCGGCTTTGTCGAGCAGGTCGAATACATCCGACGTCTCTTCATACGCGTCGCGGATAGTTTCGGTGGAGATGCGGATTAACTCGCGTTGAATGTATTTTTGTACAATGATACGCGCATGAAACTCAACGTTAGCAGCCGATGCGACACGGTTGGTGAGCTGTGTGATATAATATGCGCCGCCGGCAAGATCAAGCTCCCCTGTTTTTTTCAGTTCCTGGGTTACAGTTAAAATATCAACGGGTTCAGACTTTTCGAACAGCCGGTGTATTGCGCCGAATATGCGCTCATGCGATTCCTTGTAAAAACTTTTAGGTCTTAAAATATCGATCACATTGGTAACAGCGTCTTTCTCAAGCATCAGGGCACCCAATACCGCTTCTTCCAATTCAACAGCCTGGGGAGGCATTTTCCCGATCTCATTCAACTGCTGACTGATTAATCCCGGTTTAGTGGTTCTTCTGCGTGAACTGTCTTTTACATCTACTTCGGCCATTTTAATTCTATTATTTTAAATATGTCTATATTTTTCTTTTTCTTTCAACCTTCAACTTTGAACCTTGAACCTTGAACCTTGAACCTTGAACCTTTTTCAAGGAAGCCAAATGTAGTTTATTCATTCATGCGGTTATTAACATTAGGTCAACATGATTTGAACAAGCCGAAACTTAGCAAAAAATAAAAATGGGTTCAATTCTCGAATCAAATCCGATTTCTTAAGTTATGGATTTTTAATTGTAAATTTAATAGATGCGGAAAGGACTTATTAACATTATTCCCGGTTTCATTTTAATGATGTTACTTATCCAATGTAAGAAGGATAGCGACATTGTTCCGCCAGTTGTAAAAATTTTATCGCCTTATGAAAATCAGATATTCAGCGTGTATGATATATTCACAATTAAAGCCGATATCAGTGATGATAAGCAGTTAACCTCCGTAAATATTAAGCTGTTAAATGAACAGCAGGCCATAATGCAGGTTCCTGTAACATTCACCGCAAGCGGCAAGAAGCTGGCACTCGACCGTAAGTACGAGCTGTATGATATACATTTACCAACGGGTTATTATTACCTGCGTATTGAAGCAACGGATGGAGTGAATTCTGGAGTTGGATACCTGAAGATATTTATTCACGAGGCACCCACATTCAGAACCGGCATTTATGCCATCACCCGATCTTCCTCTCTTTTAAATATAGTTAAGATCGATTCTTCGTTTAATGCGTTGAATAAATTGAGTTATACAAGTGATTATGCCGGCTCAGGAATAAGTTCGTATTACAGGTGTTTATATGTGAGTGGAAATTATACCGGAGCAATAAAAGGCATTGACCTGGAAAGTAATACTGTTAAATGGTTAGTGGATCCTGTGATCTCCGGAGATCCATGTTTCACTTCTTTATACAACAAAGGTGACCGGAATTATGTTTCGTATTATTCAGGTTTTGTAAAGGCGTACGATCATTATGGGATATCGACCTACGAGACACTGCCCGTACCCGCAGGATTTTACCCAATAAAGGTTGTTGAGAATGGGAGCCATGTTTTGGTGGAAGTGAAGGACAAATCCGGCCCGACAAAAAAACTGGTGACTTATCTTTCAGCTACAGGACTTGGGATACAGGAGATCTATATGTACAGAGATGTGGTGGATTATTTGATGAAAAATTCTAACGAGGTATTCGTTTTCAGTAATAACAGCGGACAGGGTACGATGGAAGTGTATGACATTGCAAACAATAGTTTTTTTTCCCCACATGCTTTGAACACAGGTAAAATATGGTCGGCCGTGCAGATCGATGCTGACAATTATCTCATTGGACATGATGATGGCATTATATATCGCTACCAATATTCGCAAAACAGTTTAACAACGTTGGTGAGTGGTGTAAAAGCTTACAGGATGAGGTATGATGTTGTGAATAATCAGTTAATTGTGGCTCAGGCAAAGGATGTGAAACTGTATACTTACTCTCCCTCTGTTACTACCCTTGACAACACAGTCGCTTTAGCCGACAGTATCCTTGATATACACATTTTGTTTAACAAGTGATTTGCATCATGGCGCAGTTAGGTTCACATTTATGCTGCAGCCGTTTTTGTCTTTAATATTTATGGTGTAATTACCCGGGCAAAGTTGGCTCTTGTACCTGTTCACATATCCATCAGGCCATAGGTAGGAGTATGGGCTTGTGCCCCCGATTGCGTTTATCATGATCCATTCTTTGCAACTGCAGCCTGTGCAGTTGGAACTACCTTTGGCATACTGTACCGAAAGGGGTGGGGGTGAAAGAACATCTGCAGATGCGGTGTTAGTACAACCATTTTCATCTGTAACTGTTACGCTGTATGAACCGGCTGAGAGCCCTGAAGCTGTTTGGCCGACTGTACCATTACTCCAGTTGTAAGTTAGCAAGCCTGACCCACCAGACGCTGTAACGACTGCATTCCCATTTGAATTTCCACAGGAGGAATTGGTAATTGTAATTATGGGACTGTTTATCGCCGGAAGGGGAGAAAGTGTAAAAGTTGCCGTTGTTGATGTGCCGGATGCATCCTTGATTGTTACGGTATATGTCCCTGCAGTAAGGTTATTCAATGTATTTGAAGGGGCGTTTGTAGTTGTGCTGGCTCCTGTGCTCCAGGAATAGGTATAGGATGGGGTTCCATTTGTAACAACGACGGTAGCGCTTCCGTTATTGTCTCCGCCGCAAGGAACATTTATTTGTGATATGTTTGCTGAAAGCACTCCACAAGAGTTAACAGTAACCAGTACGGTATCGCTTAGGCTACCACATAATGCATTCATTGTCACAATATATTTAGTTGTAACTGTCGGGGTAGCCACAGGCGCTGTGCAATTTGTGCAGCTCAGACCTGCGGATGGCTGCCAGGAATAATTGCTTCCTCCTGTCACATTTAACACGACACTCCCTCCCGAACAGAGAACAGTGTCTTCCCGTGCTGTTATCAAACAAGCTGCCTGCATATCAATAGAGCTTAAAAACCCTTTCCCACATGCTATTATTTCAGAATTTTTACCAATACATAATCCGTAAACTGTATCCGAAACAGCGGCGCTCGTTATCAGATTAAGATTGCGGTCGTACTTATGAACTTTTTTACCACTTCCAACAAATACATTGCCACAGCTATCGACTGCGATGCCTGAATTAAATTCACTTCTCCCATTGGGAATAACTACCGAGTCCAAAGGAGAACCGGTTCCAATATCGCGTTTAAAAAGGGTGGCTCCATCAGAGGTATAAATGGCACACTTATTTACCGCAATTCCATTTATCGCACCATATCCAAGCGGAGCATACCCTAATTTATCGTAGGTTAGTTTATAGCTGCTTGAAACTGAATAAATAATTGCAAGATTAGGATCAAGAGCGATTAATTTGCCTGCTGTATATGTCCCGGAAAAAAAGTCTTTTGTTCCATGTGTTAAACAATAATAATTGCCGTTGGCAGCGGATGCGGTTGAGCGAATTTCGTTTTGGGCATGCGATGTAGTTGAATTTATCGCTCCGTTCAATAGGTTTACGTCCATTCCCTTACATGTTCCGGAGCCGCCAAATATTTTAAGTTTGCTGTGGATGTTATTATATGTTATCGTCCAGTATTCCCATACCAGATTTCCGTTTCCGGTGGTATTTGTCCAAACGCTAACGCCTCCCGGACTTACTTTTTGAATGTTGATCATGTCGGTAATTGTTGCGTTACCCCCAGGTTCAACAACCAGGTCTCCATAAAAAAAATTATTGTTGGCGCTCGTAAATGACCAGATTAAAGTACCCGATGAGTTATACTTTAATAGCGTATATGGAGCATTACCGCCATATACATATATATTTCCTGCGTTATCTCTTTCAACATCATAAGCTTTATTTGAGCCGGGTAAAATTGGAGTAGTCGTCCAGGGATCAATTGTAATTGTCCGGGATCTGTCATATTCAGCTGTTTTAAAGTTTATAATATTTCCATCCAGGTTGAAGGAAGAGGGAATAATGGTTTGGTCATCATTGTAAAATGTTATTGGCGCACTATCAACAATATCTCCTGCGATAGCAGTAATGCGAATTGTGCCATTTTCTTCAATCCGAATGTTCTTTTGTCCGGTAAATTGAATTTTAACAGCATTAATATCTGCGCCCGGGTGAAGGATCAGAGAATACTTGATCCCATTTTTCTCATGTATTGAATACTCAACATCAATTCCCGGATATAAATTTTTATAAATGATTTTTTTAAAGCCATTGCTTATAATAGTAGAATTTGTTTCGGGAATAAAATAATTATAAGATCCGGCTACTTTGTTCTCGGCAACTATTTTAACATCCGGATTCGCATTTATCCAAGTCATTGTTATTTCTTCCGTAACACTCACCATGTTTTTTATGTGGTCTTCATCTTCGCTCACGTTCCTCATTTTCCTTTTTATGTCGGAGGCCTTTTGTTTAGAATCCGGCATTGTAATAAGATATGTTAAACCTGAAGGCTCAAAAAATACCCGGGTTCCGTAATTATTAAGTTCATATTGAATTTTATTGTTTCCCTTGTTTTTGCCTGGAATAAATTGGCCTTTATTTTCCACAAAAGCTGTAGCCCGTCCAAAGTCCGTATGCCATTTTTGTTTTGGCATTGTTTGAGAGCAAAGTGTGAGCAAAGAAAAAATGAAACTTAATACAGCTAAAACAAGTCGGGAATATATTCCTTTTGATAATTCTGAAAAAGACAGGTTCATTATAATGAATTAGCTATTTAATAATGACAAATCTAACAAAATGAGGAAGAAAAAGGAACTAAAATTCGTTCAGTCAGAATGAAATCTATGGAGCCCTAAAGGTTCATATTTATACTTCAGCCATTTTTATGGCTTACTCCCTTGCCTTCGCCGAAACGGCTATATTCAGGCAGACCGATTTCCACAATGGAAAGAGGGTTGATTTGTGTAACAGCTATCATGGTGCATTTACTAATACATATATGTTACAACCATTTTTATCTGTAATCTGTATGTTATATGCTCCCGGGCAAAGTTGATTCTTGTATCTTTTGACATATCCATCCGGCCAGGTATAGGAATACGGACTTGTACCTCCTGTCGCTGATACCAATAGCCATTGTTTGCAGCCGCATGCTGTACAATTGGCTGTGCCTTTTGAAAATTGACCAAGGAGTGCAGGGGGAGATAATATTGTCGCAACGGAAGTTGCTGTGCAGCCTTTGCTGTCAGTAATGCTTACTGAATATATACCTGAGGATAAACCTGAAACCGAGGAACCTGAAAACCCGTTACTCCAACTATAGGTATATGGTAAAGTTCCGTTGCTTCCTGTTGCTAAAACGGAACCGTTCGTTCCACCATCGCAGGTAATGTTGGTTGGAGTGGTTGTGGCAGTTACTGTGGGGTTTATTGTTGCTATTGCGGTAGAAGTAGCTGTGGCTCCTGTATTGTCGGATATGGTTACTGTGTATGTTGTTGTCGAGGCAGGACACGGATTGATATTTTGAGTAGTGGCACCCGTGTTCCATAAGTAGGTATATGGGCCAGTACCATTACTTGCGGAGGATGTTACGGATGCACATGAACCGGAACAAACCGAACTTCCTGTTGCGGTTACAATGGTGCCGGAGCAATTTACTACAGTAACCGTGCTTGTTACCACAGCCCAACAGGTACCGTCAGTATTTCTTTGAGTAATGGTGTATGTTCCTGCTGTTAAGAAGGTATATGAAAAGGCAATAGTATTCCCGTTTTTAATAGAAGGGGTATTAACGGACCAGTAATGAAATATATTAGTGCCTGTAGAACCGGTATTTGTGAAGTTGACCATTGTGCCCGCACAAATTGTACCTGTTGGAGATTGTGTGAATGTAGCTGTAACAGTGTTTACTGATGCGGCAATAATGGCAGTGTCTGTTTTAACACAACCTGTATTAAGTTCTGTTACTATTACTGTGTATATTCCGGGAGGTGTGTTTATCAAACTCTGGGCTTGTGAACCCACACCTCCGATTGGGTTCCAGGAGTATGTATACATGCCGGTACCAGTTGTTGCGACAGTAGCTGTACCATTGTTTGCCCCGCATGATGTAGTTTTTCCGGTGGCCGAAATAGTGAAGGGGGCAGATTGAGTAATTGTAAGAATGGTTTTTATGGTGCACCCGCTTGCATCGGTAACCGATACAGTATATGCGCCCGCATTTAAGCCCGTAGCCGAAGCGCCTGTTTTCCCTGAAGGGGACCATGAATAAGTATAAGGTGATGTTCCTCCTGTAACAGATATAGTAGCGACCCCGTTGTTTGCTCCGTTACAGATCGGAGATGCAGAGGTGCTTGAAACGGCAAGGCCGGTTGTTGTGGTGATCGTAACTGTAGATGTAACAACTGCTCCTTTTCCGCTTCCCAAACAACTGCCAGGAATACTATTGTCGGATACAAACACAGTATACGTGCCTGCAGCCAATCCTGTGGCCGTTTGAGTAGTCTGTCCATTGCTCCACAGATATGAATAGGAGCCACTCCCGCCGGTCACTGTTGCAGTTGCCGTTCCGTTGTTAGTGCCGGCTCCGCATGAAACGGGAATGGTGTTAACTGTTAAAGTTAACGGAGGCTTAGGACAAGAGACTATTGTGGAGAATGATTTAACAAAACCAATACCGCATGCGTAGAGCGTATTATTAGGAGCCAACTTTAGATCGACGGGGGTATTTGGAACCGAGAACGTATTTATTTGAGAAAGAGCCGAGTTGTATTCTTTTATTGATCCTGCATTGGTAAGATAATTCCCAACACCTGCGTAAACATTATCGCAATCATCGGCAGCAAGTCCCCCTGCACTGTATATGGTTCCGCCTGTATTCACCTGTGCAATAAATGCACCTGTCGTTTTATTCCATTTTTTCAGTATGGAACCATCATAGGTATAAACAAAATTCGGACTAATTGCAATACCATTAAACGCAAATCCTCTTGTATTGCTTGTTGTACCCATTACTGAATTGTGCGTACCAAAATAGTTGGCATTCCCTGTTTCAACAAAGCCATATCCTGTTGGGACAGAAAAGGTGGAGGGGATGATCGTTGAAACAGGAGCTTTGAAAAGTTTGTTAGCTTGTGCTGTGCTCCCTGATGTCGGGATCCCGGGAATGAAATAAAAATAGTTTGGATCATAATCATCTTGTGCTAAGAGATTTATATCATTAAACGGGCAACAGGAAGCAACTGCATTTTTTGGAGATATTATCACGTTAAAATTTGTATCGAGAATCGCGGATTGATTGGTTTGAGCTGTACCACCTCCTCCAATGATCAATTTATTGATACATCTGTTGTAATCAAGCCTGATGATCTCAAGCATAGTGGCTCCGAAGCCTGCAAAGGAACCTGTTAAATTACCTGCTGTATTTATTTTAAACATTCGGGCTCCTGTTGTGCTGCCATTTCCGCCAAATCCATCTGAATAATACGTTGTGCCGCTAACTTCATCTGTAGCAATATCGCCGTGATAGTTTTCACTGAAAAGTGAATAGACCCACTGAATGACTCCGCCGCTATTGAATTTTATTAATTGCGGAGATTTTAGCGATCCGCCGTATACATATACGTTTCCTGAAAGATCATATTCCACTTCATAAGCCGAATTAAAGATTGAAAAATTCGGATTTGTCAGCCAGGGGTCAATTATTAATGTTTTCGAACGGTCATAGTTGCCATTAAGTGTAAAGCCTACTTCATCACCATTAACATTAAATGAGGAGTTCACAACAGATCTGTCCGATTCATAAAAGCTAAAAGGGGTATGATCGGTAAAATTTCCAAAATCACTTTTAATAATAATATTTCCCAACCTGTCGGGTGTAATGCTTTTTGCATTTTTATATTTCATTTTAATTTTTGAAATGTCGGCTCCCGGTTGAAGGGTGAGTGTATATTTCAAGCCTCCCTGTTCATGAAATATGTATTCAACATCTATCCCTGGATATACGTTTTTATAAATAAGTTTTTTGTAGGCTGAGGCTTTAAAGGATGATCTGTCATCACCATAGCAATAATATTCGGTGGCGATATTTTCAGAAATTAACTTCACCTCTGGATCTGCACCTTCCCATTCCATATCGAGGGTATAGCTATATATTTTCTTGTTTTTTACTCTTTCCATTTCCCGTTCTGCTTCATTTTCTTTTCTTTCGTTCTCCTTTTCTTCAGGAAATTCAGTTTTATCAAAATGATAAGTTAAGCCTTTAGCTGTGAAATAGATCTGTACCCCGTGATCAATTCCGCCAAAAAGAATACGGGAGCAGGTCCTTTTGTCAATTTTGTCAAACTGCCCCTTGTTTTCAATAAATACATTATGTTCAAATGGGTTTGTAACGAAGCCATTGATACCTGAAAAAACAGTGTGGCATAACAGTAAAAGGGCTAATGTAATCAGGCGGGCATATTTCATCGAATGCATTTTTCTCTAAAGTTCATCTATTTAAAACAGAAAGTCAACCCAATATTTCCCAATATTCAGGTGAGTACGGAAAGGTAATCGGAAAAAAACAATTATATTCGGTATAACATTGGTTAAAGGTATGGCAAAAACATCATCCGACGAATTGTACAAGTTGATAAAATCCTTGTCAAAGAGGGAAAAGATATATTTTAAAGTACACCTGAAATCTGTTGATGGTACTGTGCCTGTTTATATGCAGTTATTTGACTTTATTGATAATCAAAAGCAAAATGACGATGCACTTATTTTGAAGCGATTTAAAGGACTTAATATCCAGCGATTATCCGCGCAAAAAAAATACCTACATGATAAAATACTTGAACAGATCAGTTTTTTAAATAATGGGCCGGTTAAAATCATTTCCGATCTGCTCGTAAAAGCGGATATGTTGTATGATAAGGCGTTATACAGGCAGTCGAATGCATTAATAAAAGAGGCAAAAATGCTGGCTGTTAAATTGGAATTATTCCCCGAGCTATTAATTATACTGGATTTTGAGCGGAAACTGATCGTAAATATTACTCCCGACACGGCTGTTTTGGAAAAAAATTACCGTGATAATTTTAACGAAAAAAAAACCACTCTTAAAAATATAGCTGATCTCGAGACATATCAGCAATTAAACGATAAGATATTTATCTCTCACTTTTCTCAATCCAGGCTAAGAGATAATGCACATCTGAAAGAATTGAAAAAGTATGTCAAACATCCCTTGCTGAATATAATCCCCGGTGACCTTTCATTAAAAGTAAAGGGACTGATATATTCGACGAAGAGTATTTTATTGGCTTCATTAAATGATTATAAGAACAGCTATAAATGGAGCAGGGAAAAGCTGAATGTGACTGAACAATTGACTGAAAGGGGTTTGTATTACACGGAAAATTATATAAAAACACTTGCTAATTATATTCTTGCATGTTTTTATGTGAAGAATTATAAAGAAGCCCTGCAAGCCATCGAAAAGCTTAAACAGGTAAAGGCCGTTGAGAAAACACTGGATGGGATAAAGAACGATTATGTTTATACCAATACAATATTTTTACATCTTGCAACTTTTCAATACTCAAAAATAATTCTGCTTGAAAAGGAAGTTGAAAGTGTATTTGCCCGTTTCGGAGATATAATAAATAACAAGCGACGATCTGTGATCTGTTTTTATATGGCTTTCGCGTATTTTTGCGGGAGTGATTTTGCGGGATCAAAGAAATGGGCCCTGAAAATTATTAATGAGGTGAGAGATTCGGAGGCAAAAGAATTTGTTAGCGCCGCAAGGGTCTTGTTGCTTTTTGTATATTATGAATCAGAAGAATTGAATTTCATGCAATCACTTGTAAAAAACATATACCGGTTTTTTAAAACGAGGGACCATTTATATAAAACGGAAAAACTTTTGCTTGCCTTCATGAAAAAGGATATTTATAAAATAAACAGCAGGGAAGAAGAGAAGCGCGCCTTTTTAACGCTTAAGGCTAGATTAGCTGAAATAATAAAAGATCCCTTAGAACAGAATTTTCTTAAGATATTTGATATTCTTTCCTGGATCGACAGTAAAATAGAGGACCGCTCCCTTGCGGAAGTGTTGAAGAGAAAGAAGTGATTTTTATAATCTGATTTATGGTTTGTTTTCCTAATGCTAAAATAAATATCGGACTAAATGTTATAAAGAAACGTTCCGATGGTTACCACGACCTCGAAAGTGTTTTTTATCCTATTGCTTTATGTGATATATTGGAAGTGATAGAGAATCCGCGAGCCTCAGAGCCTGTTGAGTTTTATTCCACCGGTATTTCTATTCCCGGGAGCGTGAATGATAATCTGTGTATCAGGGCCTATAATATGATTGTGAAGGACTATCAGTTACCTAAAGTGAAAATTCATTTGCATAAGATCATTCCGATCGGAGCCGGCCTTGGTGGAGGTTCGTCTGATGCAGCTTTTTTTATTAAGTTGCTGGATGAAAAATTTGAGCTTGGATTAAGCTGGGGTGAGCAGCATAACTATGCCCGGCAATTGGGCAGCGATTGTTCTTTTTTTGTTATTAATAAACCTGTGTTTGCCGAGGAAAAAGGTGATAAATACGAAAGGATTGAACTTGATCTGAATGGATATTATCTGGTACTGGTCTATCCAAACATACATGTTAATACCGCCAATGCTTATGCCGGTCTTGTCCCAAAGAAGCCGGTTTCGTCATTGGAAAATGATGTGCTAAAGTTGCCGGTTGCCAAATGGAAGAGTGTGGTTAAAAATGATTTTGAAGAATCTGTATTTGCAAAATATCCTGTTGTGAAAAATCTAAAACAATCATTGTATAGACATGGCGCTGTTTATGCTTCTATGAGTGGTAGCGGTTCGGCGCTATACGGGTTGTTTGAAAAGGCAGTTGATCTGGGAAATGAGTTCAAGGATTGTTTTGTGTGGATGGAAAAGGTTTCAGGTTCAAAGTTTCAGGTTCCGGGTTAAATATATTCCTCATAAATTTAATTAAACACCGATCTGCATGTGCAAACAAACTTGTAACTTGAAACCTGAAATCAGTCAACCTGAAACCAAACAATGAATCAAATAGAAGTATGTTTCACCCCTAATAATTTTTCTCTGTTTTACAATGAGAAGGCCATTGTTGTTGTCATCGATATTTTGAGAGCTACTTCCGCAATCTGTACTGCCTTTCATCATGGCGTTGAAAAAATAATTCCGGTTGCCACTGTTGATGAGGCCAAGGCCTATCTTGCTAAAGGGCACTTAGCCGCCGCTGAACGAAATGGTGAAGTAGTTGAAGGGTTTACACTTGGCAATTCTCCTTTCAGTTATATGAGTAATGATATTAAAGGCAAAACACTGGCATTGACCACTACAAACGGTACGCTGGCCATTGAAGTGGCGAAACATTCGCATAAAATAGTTATCGGTTCGTTTTTAAATATGGCTGTGCTTGCTCAATGGCTGATCAAAGAAGGTAAAGATGTTATTCTCCTTTGTGCTGGCTGGAAAAATAAGTTTAACATCGAAGATTCTATGTTCGCAGGCGCGGTTGTTAAAAGCCTTTTAGCTTCGGATAAATTTGTTACCACGTGCGATTCGGCTGTTGCATCGCGGTATTTATATGAGCGTGCCGAAGGTAATTTGTATGATTTCCTGGAGTGTTCCTCTCATCGCCGAAGGCTTGAAAAGTTAAAACTTGAAAAAGACATTCGTTATTGCCTTACACCCGATTCTGCCCCCGTTATTCCTGTTTTGCAGGGTAATTGCCTGGTTAAGATGGTTTGAATTCTAACGTATTTATCATGCGTAAGTTTTTATTTGCCACATTAATTATTTTTCTTCTTGGTCTTATTATAAGACCTTTCGCTTTTTCCTGGGGATTTTTTGCGCATAAACGGATTAACCGTATGGCTGTATTTACCCTGCCTCCGGAAATGATCGGCTTTTATAAAAAACATATCGACTTCATTGCCGAGCATGCAGTTGATCCTGACAAGCGAAGATTCCGGAATGTGAATGAAGCCCCGAGGCATTATATTGACATTGATCATTTTGGTGTTTCACCATTCGACTCAATGCCGCAACAATGGAGCAAAGCGGTTGAGAAATACTCTGAAGATACATTGAAAGCTCACGGCATCCTGCCCTGGCACCTGGAGCGTATGTTGAATAATTTAACAGATGCCTTTAAGGAACAGGATGCACAAAAGATCTTGCACGTTTCAGCTGATCTGGGTCATTACATTGCAGATGCGCATGTGCCATTGCACACCAGTCAGAACCACGACGGGCAGCTCACTAAACAAAAGGGCATTCATTCTTTTTGGGAGTCACGCATACCTGAGCTTAAGGCGGACAGTTACGATTATTTTGTTGGCAGGGCCGGTTACGTTGATAAACCAAAGGATATGATCTGGAAAATTATAAAGGCGAGTCATGCTGAAGTGGATTCGGTTTTACTATTTGAAGCTAAGTTGAATGGGGAGTATGCGCAGGATAAAAAATATTCTTTTGTAAACAAGGGAAAAAAGACCGTTAAAAGTTATTCTGAATCTTATACGTTGGCCTATGATAAAATGCTAAACGGAATGGTTGAGCGAAGAATGCGCAGCGCCATTCATATGATTGGATCTTTTTGGTATACAGCCTGGGTCAATGCCGGCCAGCCTGACCTCGGAAAATTAGATGATAAAACCGTTCGTGATCCTGTAGTAAAAAAGGAGGATAGTGTCGCGGTTAGAATCGGTGTTGAAATTTTAAAGGGGCATGAGGAGTGAGGGGGGCGGTTGTTAGTTGTTAGGTGTCAGTGATCGGTAATTGGTATCTTTTTAGCACCTAACAACCAACAACCAACAACCAATCTCTCCCAAAAATGTATTACTTTCGCTAAAACGATCTTAAAACAAAGGACTATGAACAAGAAACTACTTATCATTTCATTCGCTGTTTTGGCTCTGTTCGCTAAGAAGGTAGCTGCACAAGAAGCACAGGAGTATGCAAAAAATATTGTAAAGCTTAACCTTTTTGGGTTAGGTGTAAGCAATATTTCATTACAATATGAACGGGCGCTGCACAAAAATATTTCAGTGGCTCTTCAGGCTGGTTTTATCCCTTCTCATGGCTTACCTTCACAAATAAGTTCAGCTGTGCCTTCAGATGTAAGCAGTATTAAAATTTCAGGATTTAATATATCTCCTGAATTTCGCTGGTATCCGGGTAAAAAAGCTGTAAAGCAGGCTCCGCGCGGATTTTATATCGCTCCATACCTTCGTTATTCAAGTTATACTGCTGCCGGTTCATTTACCTATGATGATTCTACATACTATCCTGCTTTTATCCAGAAAAAGGTCGCTTCAATGAGTATTACTTATGCGGGATTAGGTTTTGGCGGCATGATAGGTTATCAGTGGGTAATAAACAACAAGATATCCATTGACTGGTGGATAGTAGGCGGTCATGGTGGTGCCAGTAAGGTAACCGCGCGCGTAGATGCTGAAAATGCGGGACAAAATGATGATATCAGGAAAAATCTTGAAGAGATGGATGTAAATGGTGCTACAAAAACAATAACGATGTCAGGCAATACTGTAAAACTGGAAGTTGCCGGGCTGCCTTTCGCGGGTATGCGAACGGGATTGTGTATTGGTATTGCATTTTGATCATAGTTAATAAACTTTTGGAAAATGTATTCTGTAATGGAAGGCATTTTTGTCTAGCCCGTGTGTTCTGAGTTCCTGCGGGAATCGAAGGGTATTTATGCCTGTATAGGTTTTGCATCTTTCCCGGAAGACAGGCATTTGCGACAGTTTGTCAGTTTATTGTTGCTGGCACATGGTTTGACATAAGAAAGCGTAAATTTAAACCCATTTAAACCGTATATCAATATGAGTACCGGAAAGATCAATGTACAAACCGAGAACATTTTCCCTATTATTAAAAAATTCCTTTATTCCGATCACGAAATATTTTTGCGTGAATTGGTTTCAAATGCTGTGGACGCCACGCAAAAGGTAATTGCTATCTCCAAGTTGGGCGAATTCAAAGGTGAAGTTGGTGAAACCGCCATCGAAATAAGTATTGATAAAAAGGAGAAGACCATTACCATTAAAGATAAAGGTATCGGTATGACGGCTGAAGAGGTTGAAAAGTATATTAACCAGGTAGCTTTTTCAGGTGCCGAAGAGTTTGTGCAGAAGTATAAGGATAAAACCGATGTAAATAATATCATAGGTCATTTTGGTTTAGGCTTTTATTCTTCTTTCATGGTGTCTTCTAGGGTGGAAATAATTACAAAGAGCTATAAAAGTGAAAAAGCTGTTCACTGGGAGTGCGATGGCAGTCCCGATTACAAAATAGAAGAACACAAACGTAAAAAGAGAGGTACTGATATTATTCTTCATATCGCGGAGGATTCAGTTGAATTCCTTGAGCCGTCACGTATACAAACACTTTTAACCAAATACTGCAAGTTTTTACCCGTTGAAATTAAATTCGAGGATAAGGTTATTAATAACACACAACCGGCCTGGACAAAAGCGCCCACCTCTTTAACAGATGAGGATTACAAAAAGTTTTACAAGGAGCTTTATCCGATGACGTTTGAAGATCCCTTGTTCCACATTCATCTGAATGTTGATTATCCTTTTAATCTCACGGGTGTTTTATATTTTCCTAAAATAAAACAGCGTTTCGAAACACAAAAAGACAAGATACAATTATACTCACGCCAGGTTTTTATTACCGATGAGGTTGAAAATATTGTGCCTGATTTTTTAATGTTACTGCGTGGAGTGCTTGATTCACCGGATATTCCTTTGAATGTATCCCGCAGCTATTTGCAAAGTGATGGTAATGTGAAAAAGATAAGCACACACATCACCAAAAAAGTTGCCGATAAGCTGGAAGAGTTGTTTAAGAAGGATAGAAAAGATTTTGAATCCAAATGGGAGGATATTAAGGTTTTCATCGAGTACGGCATGTTGTCGGATGAAAAATTCAATGAGCGCGCGAAGAAATTTGCCATGTTTAAAACGACAGATGGCAAGTTATATACAATGGATGAGTTTGCCGAAAAAATAAAACCTTTACAAACAGATAAAGACAAACGTTTAGTGTACTTATATACAACCAATGAAGTTGAGCAGCATAGTTTTGTTGAAACAGCAAAAAGCCGCGGATATGAAGTACTGGTGCTTGACACGGCGATCGATTCACATTTCGTTAATTTTCTTGAAACCAAACTGGAGAATGCCAGTTTTGTTCGAGTGGATGCGGATACTATTGACAGGTTGATCAAAAAAGAAGAGGCCCAGCGATCGAAATTAACAGAACAACAGCAGAATGCATTAAAACCAATTGTTGAAAAAGTTGTTCCTAAAGAAAAATTCACGGTTGTGTTTGAAAGCCTTAGTGAAAAGGACAGTCCGATACTTGTTACTCAACCCGAATTTATGCGTCGTATGAAAGATATGAGCGCACTTGGTGGCGGTGGGATGGGTTTTATGGGTGCGGCTCCCGAAATGTATAATCTGGTTGTAAACTCAAATCATCCGCTCATAAGTAAAATAGTTGCGGAGGCTGACGCTTCAAAGCAGGAACAGCTGACAAAACAAGCTACAGATCTGGCACTTTTATCGCAAAATCTTTTAAAAGGAGAAGAACTTACAAAATTTATTAAACGAAGCGTGGACTTGATAGGATAGAAGTTATTAAGTTATTGAGTTATTCAGGTAGAAATTTGAAAATAATAACCAATTAACCCAATAACTCAATAACCCAATAACCCAATAACCCAATAACCCAATAACTCAATAACCCAATAACTCAATAACCCAATAACCCAATAACTCAATAACCCAATAACTCAATAACTCAATAACCCAATAACTCAATAACCCAATAACTCAATAACTAACCAACTAACAAAATGAAAAAAAATTTAATAATAATTGGAGGTGTCTTAGGATTTATCTTCGTCATCTTTATGATGTACAGAAATTCTTATAACACTGCGGTAACTTTGCAGGAAAATGCGGTAGCAAAATGGGGTGATGTAGGTGCCATGTATCAGCGAAGAGCAGACCTGGTACCACAATTGGTGGCAACGGTAAAGGGTGCAGCCGCGAATGAGCAAACGATACTCACTAAAGTTACTGAAGCGCGTGCCGGAATAGTAAGTGCCAGGACCCCCGAGGATATGGAGATTGCCGGAAAAAAGATAAATACAGCGATCAACCTGGCTTTTGAAGCTTATCCCCAGATCCGATCCACTGAAAATTTTGGCGCTCTCCAGGCTCAATTGGAAGGAACGGAGAATAGGATAGCTGTTGCCCGCCAGGATTATAACGATGCAGTTAAAAGTTACAATTCGCATGTACGTGGTTTTTTTAACAGCATGTTTTTAAATAAAGATGTATTTGCTAAAAAAGAACCATTTAAGGAAGCTGCCGGAACGGAAGTTGCTCCAAAAGTGGATTTTGAAAAGAAGTAGTATTTGAAGGTAGTTATCAGTTGATAAACTATTGAGTTATTTAGGCTGTACCCATGTTTATGAACCCAATAACTCAATAACTAAATACCCCAATAACTTATCCATGCCTACTGCAAAAGATTTTTTTACACTTCAACAGCAGGACGCTCTTAAGCAAGCGATAATTGACGCAGAGGATAACACTTCCGGCGAAATACGATTGCATATTGACAATAAGTGTCCCGGCGAGCCAATGCAAAAGGCGGTTGATGTCTTTGCCATACTTAAAATGCAAAAGACCGAACTCCGGAATGGAGTTTTATTTTATCTCGCTGTGCAGGACAGGAAATTCGCTATACTTGGTGATGCAGGTATCCATGCAGTTGTTCCTGATAATTTCTGGGACAACATCAAATCAGAAATGCAAAGCTATTTTAAAGAAGAAAAGTTTACCGAGGGATTATGTATTGCAATTGGAAAAGCGGGTGAGCAATTAAAAAAGCATTTTCCCTATAAGCAAAACGACGTGAATGAATTAAAAGACGAAGTATCCTTCGGCAAATAACTCCCCTCTTTGTATGGCCTTGTGTGTAGGCGAGGGGGGTAGCGTAGGCTTATGTGTTTGCGGGGGTGTGTTATTTCCAATTTATGATAAAATCAATTAAATACATATTAGTTTTTCTTTTTAGTACATTCAACTTTTTATTGAATGCGGCTGATAGTAATGGTTTGCCCGAAAAGCCAAATCCTCCCCGTCTTGTAAATAATTTATCAAAAGAGTTCCCCGATTTTATATCCGCTTCCGAACAAAATGATCTGGAGCGGAAGCTCTTACATTTTAATGATAGTACTTCCAATCAAATTGTAATTGTTATTGTCGATGATCTGAATGATATGGATCCCGAACAGTTTGCGACAGGTGTAGGCAGAGCCTGGGGCATTGGTCAGAAGGACAAGGATAATGGAATTGTAATATTGGTTAAGCCTACAGGGGGCAAAGGAGATCGAAAAACTTTTATAGCGGTTGGCAGGGGTCTGGAAGGAGCAATTCCGGATATTATTGCCAGGCGTATTGTTGATCGGGAGATCATTCCACATTTTAAGGCAGGTGATTTTTATGGAGGTTTAAATACCGCGACGGATGTATTAATGAGCCTTGCAAAGGGAGAGTATAATTATAAAGATTATCAGAAACAACATCGTACTGAAAAGTATATGCCCGTAATAATTGTTATAGCAGTTATACTTCTGATTATTTTCAGCACATTAGGAAGACGTTTTTCCGGTTATACAATGGGAAGGCGGGGTATGTATCATGGCGGCACATTTTTTGGTGGTGGTCGGAGGACGTTCATCAGGAGGCGGCTTCGGAGGCTTTGGAGGCGGTAGTTTCGGAGGCGGTGGGTCGGGGGGAAGCTGGTAATATTTATATTACAAATAAATTTTTCAAACGACCTTATTTTTTTGGATTACTAATGCGATATAATAGAGCATTGGTCGGGATGTATTGTGTATACATCGTTAATTTTTTAATCTGTTTGTTATCAACATATTGTGTATATTTTTTGCTTTAATTATGTAACTTTATTGTGAGTTATTGCGTACACATGGCGTGTATAAGGTGTTTTTTGGTTTTGTGAGTAGAGATTGGGTATAAATACCAATGAATATTAGTAGGAGTTAATACCAGGCAGTCAACAAGAATGCCAAATGCCGAGGTATAAGTATCTATTGGAACTAGAACAGTATTAATCAGTAAATAAAAAGGCGATGAAACAGACAAAACTTACGTTATCAATAGTAGCAACCACATTATTCGTTTTTTTGTTAAGTCCAATGGCAGATGCCCAGGGCTTTGGAATTGGAACACCTAACCCTACCGAAATCCTTCATTTATTAAAGAATGGTGATGCCGCTGTTCGTTTCCAGGGACAAACATCAGGCGGTGGCGCAACAGACGGCCCTCAGAGTCCTACTGTGGGAGCAAGCGCGGGTGGCGGTTCAGTGGCATGGACAAGTCCGACAAATATATACCTTAATGATGGTGTTAATTACGCCACAGCAACAACTGGTGTTTCCCAGTATCTTAAAGCTACAGGATTTAATTTTTCAGGAATACCGGTAGGTGCTTCAATTGATGGAATTGAGGTTACTGTAGATCGCAGCAGAAATGATATTACTTATGTTGCGCCGTTAAGCGCATGGACCTTTGATGATGATCCTTCGTTTACACTGGACGCAGGTACAGGAACGAATCGGTTAGTTGTGCTTTTTGTCGGTACAATTGAAGCTTCTGCTTACCAGACTGTTTCATCGGTTACTTTTGGTACACAAAGTATGATATCAGCAGGGATGGTGGCTCAAAATAACGGTGATGGTGAATGGGTAAATTTTGAAGTATGGTACCTGCCTGAAACACTTATCGCAGCTGCCGGAACAGGAGTGCAAACAGTTACTGTTAATGGAACAGGAGGATCTGATTCGCAGTTATTTGCTATTGCCTCTTTCCAGAATGTTGATCAAACTAATCCCATTTCAGATACAGAGCCGCGATCTGCTACCACTACAAATCCGCTTTCATTCAGTTCCGCTCTTAGTTGTGTTAAGGGCGACCTTGTTCTTGCAGGTGCTTTGGCAAGTGACGATACTAATTCAAATCTGGATAATGATAATACTGATGATAACTTTGATAATACCCCGGCCGGGTATACAGAAGTTGGTGATATCAGTGATGACCAGGGAGGAAATGATGAAGACGAATTGGCAATGAGTATAGTTCAAAAAGCTGATATACCGGCTACACAAACGGAAAATCCGGCTTTCGATTACCAACCGACAGCGGATGACGACCCAACCAACTTTTTAATTGAAGGGATTGTGCTCCATAGCGTCAGAACCGTTTACGATACAGAAGTAAAGCTTATTAAGGCGGATGGAACGGTTGCAGGAAGTAATAAAGCCGCTACTTCAACCGATTGGCCTGCCGCGGACGCTTCCGTTACTTATGGATCCAGCACCGACATTTGGGGACTTAGCTGGACTGATACAGATGTTAAAGATGCTGATTTTGGTGTTGCTCTTTCCGTTACCGCAAATAATGCTACTGCCAATGTCGACCATGTTACAGTTAAAATTTACTATACTCCATCAGGCAATTACACAAATTTTGCAATAGGTATTGATCAAAGTGCCTCTGGTAATTTTGTAATCTCTAATAATGCTTCACTGGGTACGAATGATCGTATAATTATTGATGCCGCCGGAAAAGTTGGTATTGGAAGGGTGCCATCTGCCAATATGTTTGAAGTGGAAGGAGATGCTTCAAAAACTACCGCAACTGCCTGGTTAGCCAATTCTGATAAAAAAATAAAAACCGATATTAAAGACATTGAGAGTGCCATCGAAACAATTAAACTATTACGTCCTGTTACATTTAAATACACAAATGAGTATAAGTTAAAGCATCCTTCGGTAAAAAGCTACAATTATTACAATGTAATTGCACAGGAGTTTAAAAATGTTTTTCCTGATTTTGTTAAAGATGATGGTGAAGGCTTGTTGCAGGTGGATACATATCCGGCTCTTATTGTAGCCATTGCTGCGATTAAGGAACAGCAAAAAATAATAGATGGACTTAAGTTAAAGTTGGAGGAGACTTCTGCTAGGGCCGCTAAATGTGATGCGCTGGAAATACGGATTTTAAAAATTGAGGACATGTTAAACACGTTGAAGAATGTTTCTGTGGAAGCTAAAAAATAAAGCAATTGATCTTTTGTTTGATATGTTGCAAATAAAACTACATTATTGTTTCGCGTATATATTGGGAATTATTTTCCTATGTCATCCGCTAAATGCACAACTTATAGCATATAATGACGGATTGGCCGTTGTGACCGTTGCATCGGGTACATTAATCACGATACAGGGAGGCTTGACCAGTAAACAGAATGGAGTAGACGGTCAGATCGACAATCAGGGTACAATACAACTTACCGGCTCTGTTATAAATAATAATTCTTCCGCAAATATTTTTCTTACGTCTGTTTCCGGCACAGTTATTCTTAACGGAACATCTATGCAAAATATTGGCGGTTCCGTTGTAAGTGATTTTTATTCATTGAATATTAATAATACCAGCGGGCTATCGAATGGAATTACATTAGACAAAAGTATTACGGTAACCAATACTTTGGATCTTAATACCGGTGTGATAAATACTTCGTCTGCTAATATTATTACACTTAACGATGGCGCAACAACATCTATTGGAAATGATAGCAGTTATATTGATGGGCCTATGAATTATAAAATGGGTATTGCTTCATCACGGACATTAAATATGCCTCTTGGGAAAAACAATGACTGGCGACCGGTTGAACTCACGCCCACTCATAGTGCCTCAACCGTTTATACATATACGTCCGAATTATTTAATGGTGATGCAAATAATTTAGGAAACACTTTGCCGGGTACTTTTGACCATGTTTCTCATCTGCATTATTACCAGATAAGCCGTTCAAGTGTATCTGATTTAACCGGTGCTGTCATTAAAATATATTACAGCGCGACAAATGGAACAGATGACAAAGTACTTGATTCGCCTAATTTGGGTGTTGCCAAAAGCAATGGTTCAGGCGGCTGGGTTGATTATACATCGGGAGCCGGTAGTGCTAACGGTACTGGCAGTATTACCTCCGCGAGTTTTACTTCTTTCAGTCACTTTTCTTTAGCGAACAAAATCGGATCAAATAATCCTTTACCTATCGAATTATTAATGTTCTCTGCAAAGCCAAATAAAAGCGTGGTTGATATAAATTGGTCCACTGCAACTGAAATAAATAATGACTACTTTACAATAGAACGTTCTTCAGACGGATTAAACTTTGAATCGATCGCCAAAGTCGCCGGTGCGGGTAACAGCAGCAAAAAATTAAATTACTCAACAATAGATCAGAAGCCGTTAATGGGTGTTTCCTATTACAGGTTAAGGCAAACCGATTATGACGGGAAATACAAGCACAGTGATCTTGTAGCTGTTGAGTTTAATCCCTCCGAAACTTTATTATTTACAATTTATCCCAACCCGGCATCTGCGGGTGAAGCACCTCAGTTAAAATTTAATTCAGATGAAACAAAAAATGTATTGGTAGTTGTATTTGATGCTGATGGTAAAGAAGTGTTTTCTAAGGTTACAATTGTAGAAAAAGGTCCTGATCAAGTAGTGGCGATTGATCCTTCCAATATTTTGCCTGCAGGTATATATGTTATTTCGGCTTCATCCGACAATACGATGTATAGGCAGAAATTGATTATCAAATAAAAATAGTGCTTCTTTTTTACGTGAAAAAATAAAGTATAACTCATTTTTCATAGGAATACCATTGTAAATCTATCCTTCAAATATTTTCTTTTGGACCCATGACTTCTGATATTATGTGTTGTAAATCAATAATTTAGCGATGATTCATTTCGATCAGATTGTTATTAACAACTTAAGTTAATATTATACAGTCGAAATGGGTAACTTTCCTCGGCTTCTTACGTATAAGTACTTAGTTTATATTGATAATGGATATTTGTGTCCAACTTAATTTTGCCTTAAAATCAATTATGGTATGATATCTTTTTTAAAGAAATTTTTTTTTATTTCAGCACATGCCTGTTTGATCTTTATGTTTCAACCTAAAGAATTAAGTGGAGCCAACTATTATTTAAAAGTTAATGGCGGAGCTTGGAATGCCGCTGCCACTTGGTACACCGATGCCTGTGGAGGCGTCACTGTTGCCGGTTCTGCACCTGGTGCCGGAGATAATGTTTATATATGTTCGGGTATTACCGTTGATATAGATAATTCAGGTACTCCTCAATGCAATAATCTTACTATGCAGGGTGGAACCATTTCTTATTCCAATAATAAAACTTTAACTGTAAATGGTAATTTGACCGTTACCGGTGGCGTAACAAGTACTGTCGTTATTAGCGGCGGCGGAGCGAACCCCAATAGAAAGTTTAATGTGACAGGCATATGCCAGATTGATGCAGGTTCAACTCTGGACATGGGTGGGGCATCATGGACCCAAACGGGTGCTGTAAACATTGATGGAACGCTTAATTTTACCGTTACTGCAACGGGTAACAAAACGTTTAATAATAATATTGTTATTTCTGTAACAGGAACATTCAACAATAGTACAGGTGAAACGCCGACAATAAACGGAAATATTACAAATAATGGCAGCTGGATAGGATGTACCGGTGGAACATGTACATATACCATGGGATCTGTGGCGGGTACGTATACAATAACCGGAAATGCAATTGCGATGTCGGTACTTAGCGTTTCAAGCAGCACGACTGTTATTAATACAGGCATATTGGTTCTGGATGGTACTCCCGGTAACATTTTGACCGGTAATGGAACATTTACAAACAGTACAAACGGAATATTATATGTTTCCGGAGGAGTTGGCGGTTCCCCTGTTACCGTTACTACTTTTAATTCTACAGCTTCTCCCAATACGGTTTATTACAACGGTTCAGGTAACCAGGCTGTCCGCACTCCGACAGATGGAGGATATTATGATTTGGTTATCGGAAATAGCGGAATCAAAAACTATCAGAATGCTGCTACTACTATTGTTATTTCTAATTCCCTGATCATAAAGGATGCAGCTGTTTTTGATATTGATGGCAATACATTAAATGGAGCGGGTTCCTTAACTATGACTGAAACTTCCGACTTTCAAATCTCAAAATTAGCTACAACGGTTCCGGAGTTAACCGGCACTTATTCTCTTACAGCAGGCACTATAACATTGGATGGCGGTGGAGCCCAAACTCTCAGAACTTCAACAACAGGGGGGACTGCCTGCTATAATTTGATATTGGGTAATAGCGGCGCTAAAACAATTACAGGTTTACTTACAGTAAATGGCGACATGACAGTTTCCGGTAATGCTACTATTGCTGCTCATTCTGCCTTTGTGCAAAATTGTTCAAAAACTTTCACATATTCATCGGGCGGCACCACTACATTAACTGCGGCTACAGATATAGGGGTGGGAAATTTTTTGCAAACTACAGGTACTTTGAACGATAATTCCAATACCATTACTTTTTGCGGTTCAACCTTTGTATATAACGGAGGCACATTCACGGCCAATGGCCGGGCAACGTTTAATGCCGCAGCAACAACAGTAAGTGGTTCGTCAACAACAACATTCAATAATGTTACCATAAATGCAGGCATGACGCTTGTTGGCCATGCCACAAGTATGAACATAAAAGGAGCGGATTTTACCAATAATGGCACTTACACGCATAATAGCGGAACAGTTGCAATTACAGGTAACGTTACCATTGCAGGGACAGCCACAACTTCGTTCTTCAACCTCAGACTGACAAGTGGAATCCTTACCGGGCACGCCACTAATATGAATATTGAAGGGACCTTTACAAATAATTCAACTTTTGCTCACAATAACGGGAAAGTTACATTTACAGCCGGCAATGCTCAATCCATTGCAGGTTCTACAACTCCTACAACATTCTATAACCTTGAGATCAATAAAACTGCAGGCACCACAGTGACTCAAACTGTAACTACAGTTACGGTTTCCAATTTACTTACTATGACTGAAGGGATATTTGATATAAACACCCTTACATTAAATGGTGCCGGTGGTCTTACCGCCACAGGTGGTGATCTTCAGATTGGAAAAACGACAACTGTAGTGCCGGAACTAACAGGAACTTATACTCTTACAGGCGGAACTATTACCCTTGATGGAGCCGGAAACCAAACTTTGAAAACTGCTACATCCATTCCTTCTGCAGTAGGGGCAGATGTTTATTACAACCTTGTTTTTGGCATAAGCGGGGCTAAAACAATTGCCGGCCTGTTAACTATTAATGGTAACGCAACGGTTTCTGGTTCTGCAACTATTGCTGCCACCAACTCCGCGTTTGTTCAGGCTTGTGCCAAAACATTTACATATGGTTCGACCGGAAATACAACATTAGCCGCAGGCGTTAATGTTACAGTTGGCAGCTACACGCATACCGGATCCGGCCAATTAAATAATGGTAGCAATAGTAATTTCATTGTTACCGGCAGTGCCTGGAATAAATCAGCCGGCACTTTTTCAACCGCCGGAACAGGTAGAGCAATTTTCCAGGGATGCGCCATAGCCCAAACATTTACTGAAACAGCTGCGACTACTTTTATTTACGTAACGATTAATAATGCAAGCGACATCACATTGAATAATAATATGACCATTAGCGGCGATCTTAATTTTACTGCTGGAAATATTGTTACCGGATCAAATTTTGTTATACTTAATGCTACAACTACTACTGTTACCCGTACCAGCGGTCATGTATACGGTAATTTGCGCAAAGCAATTGTTGCCGGGGTTTCAAGCAGAACATTTGAGATCGGTTATGGTGCTGATTATTTGCCAATTGATTTTACTTTTGGAGGTGCAACTACAGCCGGAAATTTAACATGTTCCGCCAACAACGGCGATCATCCATTTGTATTTTCCTCTACAATTAACTCATCCAAATCCGTAAACAGGTATTGGTCTGTAACAAACAATTCAATTGCAACAATTAATTACAGTGCTGTATTTAATTTTCTTGCAGGAGATGTTGATCCTGGCGCAACAACAGGTAATTTTGATGTGCAGCGTTATGACGGGGTTGCATTTTGGACTGCAACAACGGTTGGAACTAAAAACGCAACCAATACACAAATTACCGGGGAATCTGTTCCGGCCAGCGGAACAACCAGGGCTTATGGGATAGGAGAAAATTTTGGCACACTGTATACTTACAACCGGCTGTCGAACGGAACGTATAATTGGAGCGATCTGACAACCTGGATCCAGGAACGTTCAAATTCTATTACAGCCACAAATGGATCTGTCAATGTTGTTTGTCCCGGAAGTAACTGCAATTTCACAACAAGTTTAATAGCGGGTGATGTGCTGATGTTTCAGGCAACGCCCGGAACAGTTATTGGTGTAATTTCATCAATTACAGATGACAATAATTTAGTTTTGACTGCCGTATATGGAGGTGCCACCACAACCGGCTCATATGGACGTGAAAAGGTTCCCACATCAACCGATATGGTAAGAATTGGAAATGATAATGCGAATGCAGGGGCAACAACAATTACTGTTGATGTAAATGGAAGCGCTGTTAGAATTGAATTTTTGGCAACGACTATTGCCCGCAACAATATTTTACAGCACAATTCAGGGGTTGATCTTGCTATTGGCAGCAGTATAATTATTAATCAGCCGAGCTCAGCCACAAATGCGCACCAATGGGCAATTAATGGCGGTACAGCGACTGTTCAGGGTAATGTTCAAATTGGAAGCGGAATATCGACTCCAAACAGGGTATCAAGGGTTGACATTACCACCGGAACATTAACTATTGTAAGTAATCTGGTGTTTTTTCCGTCAACAACGGCCGCAAACGCGGTTTTAACATTAAACGGCGGTGCCGGAACAGCAACGGTTAATTTAGCCGGAGTTCTTAACCTTGATGGAGCCACATATTATGGAACTTTTACAGCCGGATCAAACAGTATTTTTAATTATAATGGGACATCGGCTCAAACTGTTAATATGGGAGTTAATTATGCAAACTTATATATAAATAATACAAATATCGCAAGCGGAGCTACGCTGGCTGCAGCGGTAACAACAACCAATGTAACTCAGAATTTGTTTGTGCAATCAGGTACCTTAAAAAATGGTGGTTTTCCGATAGCCGGGAATGGCACCAAGACATTCCAGGTTTCAAACGGGGCAAAGTTTTATATGACGGGGACTTCAACTTTTCCCACCGGTTTTGGAACATTTACTTTTGGAGCCAGCAGTAATACTTATTATGAACAAACTACAAATCCCATTACTATAACTAATGTTGCTTCTCCGGGCTATGGCAATTTGTTCCTGCACCCTGCAGGAACGGCAACGCAACGTTTTTCTAATACTACTTATTACATGCAGGGTAATTTAACAGTTGGAGATGCTACTAATACTACAACAGTAAATGCTACAGGTGCTACCGCAACTGTTAATATTTCCGGAAGTGTTATTATAAGCGCCAATGCTACATTAAATTGCAGTACCAATGCAATGGATCTGAATGTCGGAGGCGATTGGACAAACAGCGGAGGAACATTCACACCCGGAACAAGGACTATTAAATTTAATGGGTCAGGTGCGCAACAAATCAATGGGACTGCTGCGTCACAAACATTTTATGATATTAATGTTGATAAACCGGCCGGAGCCTTAACTGTTGGCGGATCAACGATTGCTATAACATCTAATGATATTACACTCGCAGCTACAAATGTGGGAAGCTTTACAGCACCGGCCAGCTTAAGTCTTAATGCAACCGCATCAGCTTCTGATCTGATCCTGTCAGGCGGGACATTTATAGCCGGTGCAACCATCAATATTACCGGTAATTGGACACGTAATAGTACTTTAACAGCCTTTACTCATAACAGTGGTACGGTTAATTTTACAGGCACTGCAGGGCAGATCATCAATGGCACTAATTTATCTGAAACGTTTAATAATATAGTACTTGCAAAAACTGCGGGTCAGACATTGAGCACCGCAGGAAGCATTGCCACAATTACAACAAATAACTATACCCAAGCTACCGGTAATTTTACCGCTCCTGCCACAATGAACATTGGTGGAAATATGCTATTGACAGCTGGCACTTATACAGCCGGGGCTAATACTAATTTATCCGGCAATATGACTTATAATGGAGGGACTTTGACACCGGGAGCTAATACATTTACATTTAATGGAAGCGCAAGTCAATCGGTCAGCGGAAGTGCAACATATCCGGATTTTAATAACATTACTATTGATAACAGTTTTCCGGGTAGCGCTGTTGTTTTAAGTAAGCCTGTTAATGTAAATGGTGTCTTTACTTTAACGGATGGACACATGATCACCACTTCAACAAACATATTGACATTGGGCGCAACAGCAACGGTTACATTAAATGCACCTGTTACACAGGACAGTAGTTTTGTAAAGGGGCCTGTAAATATTACTTATGCTACAACTTCTTCTCTTACAAAGATTTTACCCATTAGTAAGGATAACAAATACCGTAGATCTGAACTTACTATTGCTCATACTGCCACTACTTCTACTCAGTATACCTGTGAATATTTTCATCTTGGAGCCCGTTCCCTTGGCTGGACCAAGCCTGCGGGTGTAGATAGTGTATCGTTAATGGGTTATTGGGATTTGAACCAGGGAGTAGGGGCTTTAGTTGCATCTGCAAGTATAAAACTGTATTATTTTCCTGAGAATGGCGTAACCGACCCTGCAAATTTGTGTGTTCTTAAGGGTAATCCATCCGTATGGACAAATATCGGGGGAACAGGAACCGCAGTCGGAACGGGAACTATTACATCAACAATTAATTTTACAACATTCAGTTACTTTACTTTTGGCAACAGAACAGGCGGGACCAACCCTTTACCTATAGAACTTCTTTCATTCACTGCGATAAAAAATGTGAATAAGGTTGATCTGAATTGGACCACTGCAACGGAAACAAACAACGATTATTTTACCGTAGAAAACAGTGCGGACGGGGAAAAATTTGAAGTCATAGCCCATGTTGATGGGGCAGGAAACAGTGTGAAAGCAATCAAGTATTCGACAGTCGACCTCAAACCATTTAATGGAATTTCATATTATCGCTTAAGACAGACAGACTTTGACGGGAAATATACCTATTCAAATATAGTGTCAGTTGATTTTGCAAGTAATGAAACCTTCTTTACAATATTCCCTAATCCTTCAGTTGTAGGTGAGGCACCTCAATTAAGATTCACTATTGATGAAGTCAAAGGTGTTCTGGTGGTTGTTAATGACATTAACGGGAAAGAGGTTTTTTCTAAAGTTACAATTGTAGAAAAGGGAGATGATCGGGTTCTTGCAATTGATCCCACGAATACATTGCCGGCCGGGACCTACATTATTTCGGCTTCTTCAGATAACTCTATATACAGACAGAAGCTGATTATTAAATAGGAATACATAGTGAACAAGAAAGCTCCCCTTTCACTCGTCCCTTTCACTCGTCCCTTTCACTCGTCCCTTTCACTCGTCCCTTTCACTCGTCCCTTGTCCCTTTACCAATACAAACACATCCTCATTGTCCTTTTTCATCAGGTATTTTTCCCTTGCAAATTTTTCGAGATTTTTCGGGTTCGTCATAAGATCTTTCATGTCGGATTTATTCTTGCCGATCTCCGTTACAAAATAATTTTTTTCTCCCTCCAGCTTTTTTACTTCTTTTCGAAGTTCCATTTGCGATAATAGATCGTTTTTGTCGAAAAAGGAAACCCAGACAACGAAAGCCAATAAAGTCAACGTGTACTTGTTTTTAATATATGGAAGTGTTTTTTTTAGCATAACAATAATATAAGCTAAAAGTAGTTTTATGCTAAGCCGTAATAACCGGGTGCAAACTAAAGTTTTGAACATTTAATTTTTAATTTCAGGTCAGATTTATCGATAAATCAGATTAATATGATTCGCAGATATTTCATAGTTGCAGTAACGGGTTTAGTCTGTTTATCTTATACCGGCAACTCGTTTAAAACTGAGCAATTGAAATTTAGCCGGGTTAAAACGGCTTATGGCGAAAAATGGAGTACAGTAAAAGGCAAGTTGGTAAAGGCCGGCATTGATACTTCCCGTTTTGAGATATTTATAAGGGCATTCAAACGCGAGGCTGAATTGGAAGTATGGGCCAGGTCGAAAAAAGAACGGTACAAACTGGTTGAAACATACGCTATTTGCAGTTCATCGGGCGAATTAGGTCCTAAGCGACGGCAAGGTGACGGACAGGTCCCTGAGGGTTTTTATCAGGTCAGCGTATTCAACCCGACAAGCAGCTATCATTTATCGCTGGGAATAAACTATCCGAATAAATCTGATAAGATTATTGCAGGTAATGCGAACGCGGGCGGCGATATCATGATACATGGAAATTGCGTAACAATTGGTTGTATACCATTAACGGATGCCAAAATAAAGGAAGTATATATAATGGCGGTGGAAGCGCACGGAGGCGGCCAGCAAAATATACCAGTTCATATATTTCCATCCCGTTTAACCGAAGATCAATTTACATGGTTAAAAGCCAAAACGGGTGATGGAAAAATGCTGGCTTTCTGGACTAATCTCAGGGAAGGATATGTCTTTTTTGAGAACAAAAAAAATTTGCCATCAATAACTGTCGATCAAAGCGGAAAATATACATTCAAATAGGAAGGGTGAGCGCCTGTAGGTTTCGGTACTTTCGGTATTGCAAAACGCGCCGTAAGAGTTGGCCGTAATTCTCAAACCGGAAAAGAAATTAAAATTGCTGTTGCTTCTATCTCAACGAGCATTCCGGGATCTATCAGCGCTCTTACTTCAATCATTGTTGTAACCGGCTTTATGTCGCCGAAAAATTCGCCATGTGCCTGGCCGACTTTTTGCCACTGCGAAATATCAGTTACATATAAACGTGTACGTACCACATCACTTAATTGCGCTCCGGCATCGGTGAGTGCTTTTTCAATTCTTTGCAGAATGTATTTGGTTTGTAAATAGGCATCGCCGGGGCCAATTATTTTTTCGCCGTCAATTGCAGTGGTTCCGGCAACCTCTATGATATTGCCAATGCGTACTGCTCTTGAATAACCAACAATGTTTTCCCATTTCGCGTTCGAGGAGATGTTGATTCGTTTTATCATCGTTCAGTTTATTAAAAGATTACAGCCTCTAAGGTCACTGTTATCAAAACGGCCCAATACTTCAAAGCTACGTTCATTGTGCATTTTTCCCAGGTCTTGTGTCGCAATAAACGAGCAAGAGTATATGTTGGCCAGGTCAATGATGTTAATTCCGCCGGTTTGGCCAGGCTGCACTAATCTAAAGGGGTCATTGGTATCCCTTATCATCACCTTCATCCAGGGCGGGCAATTGAATATTCCGTTTTCTTTCGAATAGGCCTGTGATAAAAGTTCTGTCATTCCGTATTCGGAGTGTATGGCTGTTAAACCAAATGCGCTTTTCAGAATTGTATGTAATTCAGCTTTTACAAGTTCCTTGCGTATGCCTTTCATGCCGCCGGTTTCCATAACAATAGCATATTTCAGTTTTGGAAATTTATTTTTCATCACTTTTTCAGCGAGATCGAGTAAAGCATAAGTTACTCCAAGCAATATGTAGTTTTGGTCGGCTTGTTCCAGCACTATTATCTTATTTAGCAGTTCATCGGTGTTTCGCAAATAAAACCCGCTGTCGGTACAATCACTAAGATGAATTAGGTTACCGACCATATATACAAGAGATGAGTCTTTCCGATCAAGGTAGGAAGGTAAAAGGCCGAGGAACGTATATTGCTGAGGCTTTCCGTAAAATAATTCGAATCCCTTTGTAAAGCTTTGTTCATATAAGGTAAGGTCACATACCTTGTGTTTGCTTCTATTGATATCAATGGTTCCGCTGCTTAGAAAGACACTCTCAATAGGCCTATTCCCACTTACAATTGTATGTGTTTTGAAGAATTCAACGGGCAAAAACGGAATTTGGGACAACCGGGTAATACTTGCCGGGTCAATGTTTAATAAATTGAGATACTCTTTATAGACTGCGTTTTGCCGGGATTGAAAATAGAAAATTTCAAGCGCAATATCCGTGAATGAAGTTTCGTTGGTTACCGAGAATATGCTATTTGCGAGCTGTTTGGTATTCACCTTAATGTGCTTTGTATAATCAGGTTAAATTTGTAATTTTAATATCAAATGTTCATAAGGACAAAAATACAATTATTGTTCGTAGGTATTGTTGCCATGAGTTTATATGGCTGCATCAAAACGCAAAGTGTTCCCAACACCCCTTCTATAGTTTTTAAGGATTTTGTTAAGTATGGTAAAGATTCAGCTGATATGATCATTACATTCAGGGATGGCGATGGCGATATCGGCTTGGTTGCGGGTGATACTGCTCCTCCACACAATGTTAATGGTAAGTATTATTATGATATGGTAATGGAGTACAATTATAAAGGGGTGGATGGTAAATTTCATCGGTTTAAGTCAGCAACAGCAACAGATTCAATGATAATAGGCTACCATATACCATACATAACACCAGTGGGTCAGAATAAAGTTTTGGATGGTGAAATACGGGCCCATATATTGGCCCCCTATTTTGTGGTTGACCCTCTGGTAATTCCCGCACATAAAGTGATACGTTTTGATGTATATATTTACGATCGGGCTCTTAATAAGAGCAATGTTATTACTACTCCCGAGATTAATGTCCCATAGGCATATTATCAGCCATTTTTCTGCTTATTTCCTAATCTTAAGTTAACCCTTCCTTAACACAGATATTGTCTGTATTGCTCTATTTTCGGGGCTATTTATATTCATTTTATTTCCATGCGCCTTAATAATTGCAATAAGATACTGGTTGTTGACGATGATTTGGGAATAGTACAGGATATTAAGCAGCTACTATTGATAGAAGGTTATAAAGTTGAAGCGGCCCTGAATGGCAGGCAGGCTGTTGAAATTGCGCTGCACTTTAAACCCCACCTCGTATTAATGGATGTTGCAATGCCTGTTATGGATGGTATTGAGGCCTGCATAGAAATGCGTGCTGTCAATTCCATTAAAAAAATGTTAATTGTATTTTATACTGATCGGAATGAAGATTATTCTCAAATAGCGGGTTTTAATGCCGGAGCGGACGATTACATTATTAAACCGGTAAAGCCTAAGGTATTACTTACCCGGATCCGGGTTCTGCTAAAACGATTGAATGGTACTTTAAATGAACTGCAGGTTAATGAAAAATCAACTATTAAAATTGATCGCGAACGGTATGTTGTAATTAAAAATGGAGAGGAGATAGCTTTTCCGCGTAAAGAATTTGAATTACTTTCACTCTTATACTCTTCACCGCGCAAAGTATTTACACGTAATGAAATCTCCAATTTAATATGGGGTTATGAAATTGTTTCAGCAAACAGGACAATTGATGTTCACATCCGGAAACTGCGTGAGAAATTAGGGAATAACTGTATTAAAACCGTAAAGGGAATTGGGTATAGTTTTGCATCATAAGGCCCTGTTCATTGCTATTATACCGAGCGAACTTGATTTTAAGGATTTTGAGATTCGGGAATTCTTAAATTGACTAAAAACCGGTATACCTGTAATTTTGTTTATCATATTGAATTTTTATCAAAAGAATTGTGCGATTTTTCATGTATCAATGGTTCTTTTGAATGGTTAATTCCGGCATTTCTATTCACTAAGTGAGTAAATGTTAACTTTGTAGAAAATATTTTATAAAGAGTTTGGTTTGGCAAATTGTGGTTTGAAAGGCGTTTGTCTTTTGTAAACAGCGTAATATTATGGTAATGTTTTATTAACATGATTTGGTGGAGGGAAGCGTAGTTTTACGTATAAAAATTTCATTTTAATGGACAACAATAATTATAAAATACTTTTAGTTGATGATGAGCCGGATATCCTTGAATTCCTGAGCTATAATATTAAACGCGACGGATATGCAGTGTTTACAGCGAATAATGGTAAGGAAGCCATAGCAATTGCAAAGAGAGAAAAACCCCATCTTATTATTTTAGATGTGATGATGCCGGATATGGATGGTATTGAAACCTGTCGTGAAATAAGAGCTTTGGAGGGATTGAAAAATGTAATGATTGCGTTTTTAACCGCCAGGAATGAGGATTATTCACAAATTGCCGGTTTTGAAGTTGGAGCCGATGACTATATCAACAAACCAATTAAACCAAGGGTTTTGTTGAGCCGAATAGCGGCTTTGTTGAGAAGGCATTCGAATAGTGAGGAAGAATTTGCTGATAATATGAACGTTGGAGGACTAAAAATAGACCGAGAGAGATACGTTGTTGTGAAGGATGATGTTGAAATAAATCTCCCCAAAAAAGAATTTGAATTATTGGCCTTGTTGGCGTCCAAACCCGGAAAGGTTTTTACCCGCGATGTTATTTTGGATACTATATGGGGAGATGATGTAGTTGTTGGTGACAGAACCATTGATGTGCACATCCGGAAATTACGGGAGAAGCTGGGCGAGCATTTCATTAAAACTGTAAAAGGTATTGGATATAAATTTGAATTTTAGTGCTTGTTACTGAATCAGCAGGTTTCCGTATGCCTGTGCGAAAAAACTGTTTAAATTCAGTTTTGCCACATTCGATTTTTCTTATATTAGAAGTGGCGCATTTATCATGAATAAACTCTCTCCTCTGTTATTTTCAATTCTTACTGCAACACTCACCGCAACTGTCTTTTATTTCAGTCTTTTTCAGCTCTTGTCATTCTCCCGATCATCAGATCTGTTGTTTGCAGGTGGATTAGTGTTTGTATTGATATTTGTTATAGTGTACCTTTTGACTAGAATTTACATCTATAGCAGACTTAAGCAATTATATGTAACAATACATAACTATAGAAAAACGGATATTGATGAGCAGGAAGTTGAAAAGATTGAATTCAGTAATGATGTGATCGAAGATATTGATAAAGAGGTAAATGTTTGGGCCGAGGAGCGGAAAACAGAGATTGATCGTTTGAAAAAACTCGAAACATATCGTAAGGAGTATCTTGGTAATGTGTCGCATGAGCTTAAGACACCCATATTCAATATACAAGGTTATATCTCAACTTTATTGGATGGAGGATTAGAGGATAAATCCATTAACCGGGATTATCTGCAGCGGGCTGAAAGTAGCGTAGATAGGATGATCGGAATTGTTGAGGACCTGGAAGCTATTTCGCAGTTGGAAGCCGGACAATTAGAACTTGAATTTGAGAAATTCGATGTTGTCGCACTTGCAAAAGAAATTTTCAGATCGCAGGAGATGAAGGCAACCGACAAAGGGATCATATTGAGTTTTAAAGATGTTGATGAAAAGCCGGTATACGTTTTAGCCGATAAATTCAGGATAAGGCAAGTGTTGACCAATCTCGTGGTTAATTCTATAAAATATGGTAAAGAGTATGGGGAAACTACATTGAAGTTTTCCGATGTAGGTGAAAACATACGTATAGAGATCTCGGATAACGGGATCGGTATAAGTGAAAAACACTTGCCGCGCTTATTTGAGCGGTTTTACCGTGTTGATAAACATCGTTCAAGAGAGCAGGGGGGGACTGGTTTGGGTTTGGCTATTGTTAAACATATCCTTGAAGCACATAATCAAATGATAAATGTAATGAGTACAGAAGGTGTTGGTTCTGTGTTCTCATTTACGCTTAAAAAGGCATAATCGATCTATTCAAAGTAATTTCTTCTTTTGCTCCTTTTCACTTTAAATTATTTCTGCTGATTTTTTCAAGGTGTTTCAATTTGTGATTGAAACTGCTTTTTTTCACATATAATAATGGTAAAGTAAAATTCGGATAATGATTTAATAATTTGTCCATCGTTACTTTATGTAAGAATAAATTAACATGGATACCAGTTTGACAAAGAGAATACTTGTTATTGATGATGAGCCAGATGTGCGTGAAATCCTCTCTTATAATTTTTCAAAAAAAGGCTTTAAAGTTTTTGCAGAGCCCGATGGCCTTTCCGGTCTGCTGTCTTTAAAAACAACAAAGCCAGACCTTATAATACTTGATATCATGATGCCATTTATGGATGGCTTAAGTATGAGCAGGGAATTAAAAAAGAATCCTGTGTTTTATAAAATACCGGTTATATTTTTAGGTGCTGCGACAAGTAATACCAATTATAAATATTAATTAGTCCAATTTATATTTGAAAAAACATACCCAAATCCACATGTTTTTTTTATGCTTTGTTCTGTGAGGTTGCTAAGTTCAAGTGTAATAAAGTCACTTACTTCATCAAGGGTTTT